>CAZQTJ010000031.1:0-10804 GCA_964596035.1 uncultured Cocleimonas sp.
TTCTGTAGGTTGGTGCTGAGGTACGAAGCCCAACATGACTAAGCTGGGTGGGATTTATACCTCAGCACCAATCTACAGTTAATCGTGTAAAACAGATTTAATCCACTTCCCACTCCTAATACACCATTATCAAACCTAAAATTCTTCCACAGGTAAATATCACCTATAATTTATGAGAAGTTACTAATTTAGGCTATATAATGCGTTCTCTATAAAATCACCCGCTATGAATGGCGTTTCCACCGTTTCATCAAACCAAATATCCAAAGGCTGATCAAAGCCTATATTATGCATATAGTTATACAGCGCCCTCTTTAAGCCTTTGCCTAACATTTCATGATCAGTCTCAGTATGATCAATAAACTCAATATCATTATTAGCAAAAAGTGCATTTTTAGGTGGGTTTAACGTCACGCTATATTCTTCTGGATGCAAACCGACAGGGCTGTGAATCGTTGCGGCAAAACGATGCCAATAAGCCGAGTGAAAGCATTTATTCAGCATTAATTGCCTTACATATTCTAAAGATAGCACTGTTTCTGCTTCTGTTTGCGTGGGGAAACCATACATAAGATAGGCATGAACTAGAATACCAGCATCGGAGAAGCCTTTAGTGACACGCGCAACCTGCTTTACGGTGACACCTTTTTTCATTAGCTTTAGCAAGCGATCAGAAGCAACTTCTAAA
This sequence comes from uncultured Cocleimonas sp., assembly GCA_964596035.1. Taxonomy (GTDB): domain Bacteria; phylum Pseudomonadota; class Gammaproteobacteria; order Thiotrichales; family Thiotrichaceae; genus JAGLBW01. The sequence goes on from CAZQTJ010000031.1 coordinate 689, forward strand.
CCGCCACTAATGGCAATACAACCAGAGTCTGCAAGTAATTGGCATTTTTCAGGAGTAAAGGTTTTTTCAAAACGAATATTTCCCCACCATGTAATCACCAAACCTTTATCGATAATTTTTTGCGCCATTGCAAAAAGCACTTTAGGCGGTGCTGCTTCATCGACAAAGTGGAATCCTGTTTGCCCTGTTTCTGCAATAAGAGCCTCAATTCGCTGTACGACAATATCAGCCCCCGCCTCATCATAGCGACCGATATAGTCGAGGCTAATATCACAAAAACTACATTTCGACCAATAACAACCATGAGCAACCGTGAGTTTATTCCAACGTCCATCACTCCAAATACGGTGCATGGGGTTTAGCATTTCACATAAAGAAAGATAGTTATCAATGGGCAAGCCATCATATGTTGGTGTACCGATGTCTTTATGTGGCACATCTTTAAAGTCGGCATTATTTGCATAGATGACTTCATGCTTATCACAATAAAAAGTGCGTACTAAGTTCTCGTGCGAACATTGACCGTTAAGGTGGGAGAATAAATTTAATAATGGACGCTCACCATCATCTAACAAAATATAATCAACAAATTCAAATAAACGCGGGTCTTTCAAGCGACGCAGTTCGGTATTAATATAGCCTCCGCCCAGTAGAATTTTTATTGTTGGTGCTATGTTTCGACAGTGTTTAGCCACTTGTAAAGCACCCAACATATTGCCAGGAAAAGGGACTGTTATGCCTATAACATCAGGATTTTCATCTTGTAGATATTGCTCAAGTAAGTGTTGCAAACCTTTTTCAGTAAAGCTTATTTCGCCCTGTAAGGTGTTATACAAATCATCAAACGATGGATTAGAAGCGGCTAAACGCTCACCATAGCGTGATATTTCAAAATGAGGATCAACGCCATCGCGAATCACATCAACTAAGTCATCAAGAAATAAGGTCGCCAAATACTTAGCTTTGTCTTGTGTGCCTAAATCACCAAATGCCCAATTAAGCACATCTCCTGATGCCGCTTCCATCTCGCTCAAAGCATCAAATTTAGGTCCTTCGGGAAGAAATTTTCGGGATGATATGCGTAGTGCTAGGCTGGGGTCTTTACCTTGTAGAAACTTAATGGTAGGTGCTACGCAGGTTTTTATTTTGTCAAAATAAGCGAGGAAGTGGTAAACCGAATCAGGCAGTTCTTCGTCATCAACAGCAGCAAAGTTATCTTCAAGCTGTGTAACAATCTCCTCTAAGCCATCAGGCGATAACATCATTAGCAATAATTCTATCGCCATGTCACGCTGTACCGTGTCATAACCTTGTTGACGCAAAAAACCTGTTAAATACGCCGTCGCAGGGTACGGAGTATTTAGCTGTGTCATTGGTGGGGTGAGGAGAAGCGTTTTCATTATCTTGTATGTTGTGACTGGCGCTTATTCGCTGTCCCTGTTTTAGGTGTTTTCTTCACTTCTTTTTCTTGCAAAAAAGCAGGCAAACCACTTTGTCCACTGCGCTGATAGTCTTCCTTCAAAAGTAATTTAAGTGCGTCTTTATCTGCATTCATCTCTAATATCATCACCTTATAAATCAAGTCAAATAAACGTTTTAAGGCAATTTTCCATGTACTACCTGCGACCGCATAAAGCCCATCGCTCAACTGCATAAAGCGTTTAAATGGCTCATCATCAAGAATATAAGGTAGTGTATGTATAAAGCGCCCTGAGTTCGCAATCATATCCCAATAACGCGCAAAGCGATTGACACGCTGCATGGTGGTAAAATCTATATCTCGCGTACTAAGAATATTATAAGGCGGCAGTGGATTATAGCGTAGCTGATATGCTTCGCTATGACGATTAATCGGCGCGCCACGTAAACGCTTTAAAATACCCAGCTGTATTTCTTGTGGATTTAATGACACCAATAAATCAAAGCTTTTAGCAAAATTTTCTAAGCTATCTTGTGGTAATCCAAAAATCAAATCTGTGTGCAGATGCGCGCCTGTATTTTCACGCAACCAACGTATGTTTTCGCATGTTTTATCATTATCTTGACGACGACTAATTAAATTTTGTATTTCAGGATCAAAGGTTTGCACGCCTATTTCAAACTGTAAAGATTCAGGCGGGAATAAAATTAAGGTTTGTTTTAATTTATCAGGTAAATTATCAGGAATAACCTCAAAATGCAGATAAAGATCATCCGTCATACGTTCTAAAAAAAATTCTAAAATAGCCACACTAGTCGCTACTTTAAGATTAAAAGTGCGATCAATAAACTTAAAATTACGCGCACCACGCTGATATAAAATGTCGATTTCTTCTAAGAAAGCACCTAATTCAAAAGGTTTCGATGTTTTGTCGAGTGACGACAAACAAAACTCACATTTAAACGGACAACCACGCGATGCCTCCACATACATAATGCGATTACGAATATCTTCTTCATTATAATATTGATAGGGCAATGATAATTTATCGAGGGTAACAACATCCCCTTCAATGACCTTGTTTAGCGGTTTCGAGCCTTGCAGTATTTGCTCGCAAAGCAGTCGAAAGCTTAGCTCCCCTGCCCCCTTTACCACATAATCAGCTAACTCAACCACCTTTGGTTGGTCAGGGATATGACTGACTTCAGGACCACCTAAAACGATAACCACTTTAGGCGCAACCTGTTTTAACAACGCAACCGTTTGAGTCACTTCATTAATATTCCAAATATAGACAGAAAATCCAATAATCGTCGGATTTTTATTAAGTAACTTCTCTGCAATATCCAAAGGACGCTCGTGAATAGTAAACTCATCAAGACTGGTTGTTTTTTGCAACTTACCAAGATTGGCATACAAATAACGCAGACCAAATGCTGAGTGTATATAACGCGCATTCAGTGTGGTAAGAATAATATCGGCAGATGAAAGAGAGGTTTCAGACATGTTGCGCACTGTAGCATGATGATAATAAAAAATTCGATTTATTGTACTCACCGACTATACTCATCCAATGAAACCCATAAATCATATCCATAAAATTAAAGAAGAAGCACTGATCATTCTGATATTTATCGCAGCAATTTGGTTGGTTTTTATTCTCGACCTATTTCTACCACTCGAAAAATTTGGACTTATTCCTCGTGATGGAAGCGGTTTATTTGGCATTGTTACGATGACATTCTTACATGCCGACTTTCAACACATTATGAGCAACACACTACCGCTAGTAATTCTTTTATCATTACTAGCAGGCTCACAGGCTGATAGCAAAAAAATTGTTGCATCTATCATTATTCTTGGTGGGTTCTTGTTATGGATTTTTGGTAGAAGTCATTCGATTCACATAGGCGCCAGTCTTTTAATTTTTGGTTTGGTGACCTTCCTTCTGGTTGCAGGCTTTCTGGAGCGCCGAACTATCCCCATGATGGTCAGCCTTATTGTTGCTGTTGTATATGGCTCGACATTGCTTACAGGCATCGTACCACTGCAACAAGGTGTATCATGGGAAGGGCATCTTATGGGAGGGATTGCGGGCGCAATAACAGCATGGGTATTACTCAAGTTTTATGCCGACCGTTGAAAAACCTACACTATGAAAAAACTATTTCACATTATGCTCAGCTTAGCACTTCTGCTGTTTACAATATTTTGGGTGAGTAGTTATGCGCACTACTACAACACAATAGGGATAGATTCCGAACAACAAAAAGGGGAAATAATAGACTACCACTACTATCGTTTCTGGTGGCCTGGAGATGGCTCACTACTCATAGGGCGAGGTATTAGCACGCAAAAATACAATCAGAATAAACAGTATGATAAGTTTGACTTAGGCGCTGCCTTTTTTCGTCAACAAGATAAAAAACTCAAAGCCAAAAGTAGCTGGAATAAAATAGGCTTCTGGTATATATCACCGCCTTCTCCTATAAGACAATTCTGGATAGGCGTACCCGCATGGTTGCCAGTACTCATCATCACAGGATATTTTTGGCGTATTAGAAGCGTTAAAAAGATTGAATCCCTATAACAAAAGATATTGCTTAACTTAATAGATCCTATCCACGATAATATACCCCACCCCCTTTGTAGCACTAATTTAAGAGTATCAAAAATATGTCTGGTAAAATTTTCATCCAAACACATGGCTGTCAAATGAATGAGTACGACTCATCTAAAATGCTAGACGTACTCCAAGAAGCCGAGGGAATGGAGCTTACAACGAACCCTGAAGAAGCAGATGTATTACTCTTAAACACCTGCTCCATTCGTGAAAAAGCGCAAGAGAAGGTATTTTCTGAGATTGGTCGCTGGAAGAAAATAAAAGATAAAAACCCTAATATTATTATTGGTGTGGGTGGCTGTGTTGCCAGCCAAGAGGGTGATGCTATTAAAAAAAGAGCACCCGCTGTCGATGTTATTTTTGGTCCCCAAACTCTACACCGTTTACCCGATTTAATCAGCCAAGCTAAACAGACCAAGAAAGCAGTCGTTGATATTTCTTTCCCTGAAATTGAAAAGTTTGATTGTCTTCCTGAGCCTAAAGCAGACGGCCCTAGCGCCTTTGTTTCTATTATGGAGGGTTGTTCTAAATACTGTACTTTCTGTGTTGTGCCTTATACCCGTGGCGAAGAAATTTCTCGACCTTTTGACGATATTATCTCAGAAATTGCGAGTCTCGCAGAACAAGGTGTGCGCGAAGTCAATTTACTAGGGCAAAATGTAAACGCTTATCGCGGAAAAATGCACGATGGCGATATTGCCGATCTTGCTATGTTAATTCACTACATTGCTGCTATCGAAGGTATCGAGCGTATTCGTTATACCACCTCTCACCCTGTCGAGTTTAGTGACAGCCTTATTCAAGCCTATGCCGAAGTACCCGAATTAGTGAATCATTTACACTTACCTGTACAAAGTGGCTCTGACCGTATTTTAGCGGCAATGAAGCGCGGACATATGGCGGCTGAATACAAATCAAAAATTCGCAAACTGCGTGAGATACGCCCTGACATTAGCATGTCTTCCGACTTTATTATTGGCTTCCCTGGTGAGACAGATCAAGACTTTGAAGACACCATGACATTAATCGAAGAGATTGGTTTTGACCATAGTTTCAGCTTTATTTATAGCGCCCGCCCTGGTACACCAGCAGCATCATTTGCCGATGATACCACCATGGAGGTAAAAAAAGAGCGCCTTAAACGTCTGCAAACACGCATTATTGAAATGACGGCTGAAATTAGTCAATCAATGGTAGGAAGCACGCAATCGGTATTAGTCACACAAGTTTCAAGACGTAGCGATAAAGAAATGTCGGGTAAAACAGAGAACAACCGCACCGTTAATTTTGCAGGACAAAAACGTTTAATTGGTAAATTCGTTGATGTGAAAATCACCGAGGCTTTTCCTAATAGTTTACGTGGTGAAATTGTAGCAGTTGAAGGGGAAGCACTAAAATAATTAGAGGATAATAATAGGCAATGGATAATTTTCTACTTTATGTCTTAATCAGCGCAATCACCATTGCAAGCCCAGGGCCTGGTGTCATTCTTACCTTATCGAATACTATTCGCTACAACTTTATGACTGCATTTAGCGGCATCTTGGGTATTGCAATCGGCATGGTTATGGTGTCGCTTATTTCTGTCACCAGTCTCGGCATTTTGTTAGCCACCTCTGCCACTGCTTTTACCATAATGAAATTCATTGGCGCTATCTACTTGATTTATCTTGGTATAAAACTTTGGCGCACATCAACATTAGCATTTGACTTGAATAAACAAGGTTCTGAACAGTCTTTATTAAAACACTTTGTAGAGGGGCTAACGATCACCCTTATCAATCCAAAACCCATTTTCTTTTTTATGTCACTGTTCCCACAGTTTATCGACCTTTCTAAAAACTACACACTTCAATTTATGTATTTAACGCTAACATTTTGTGGTTTAATTATTATTATTCATACGTTTTACGCCCTATTTGCTCATATTGCACGTCAATGGCTTTCTAGCTCAAAGGGCAGAAAAAACATGAACCGAGCGAGTGGCAGTGCTTTTATTCTCTTTGGACTAGGACTCGGTTATACTCATAGATAAGGAACGAGCATGAAATAACTTCCCGATTCTAACTTGCTTTTTTATCCCAGCTAGAATGATCTCATTCCTCACGTAGAACAACTATGCTCTTCATGAGATCATCCTATCTGAAATAAAAATTCTGCGTTATAAGATCGGGAACTTATTTCGTGCTCATTCCTAAGAAAGAGGACACAATAACAACCCTTAACTAATAAAATATCAACACCTCATTAGGAGAATCAAACTTTTTGAACACTCTCACCATAGATGATAACAAACAAAGCACTGTTGAATTTACATTAGAACCTGCCAACAACGAGCGTTTAATGAACCTTTCTGGGCAATTCGATCAGCATTTTCGCCAGCTTGAAACACGCCTTGATGTTAATATAAATAATAGAGGGTATGACTTTAAAGTCAGTGGCTTACCTGCGAAACTTCAAATAGCAATTAATCTTATAAAAGAGCTTTATGAGATAACAGCCTCCGATACCATCACCCCCGAAACCATTCATTTGTTTTTACAAGAATCTAGCCTTGGGGAAGAAGACGAAAAAGATATTGTTTACACCACCATACGGACTAAACGCGGCATGGTAAGAGGGCGTGGACCGAATCAAAATAATTATATTCGCAATATGCAACAATATGACCTCACTTTTGGTATTGGCCCTGCGGGTACAGGAAAGACTTATCTTGCCGTTGCCTGCGCAGTAGAAGCATTAGAACGTGATGAAGTTCGACGCATTGTGTTAGTGCGCCCTGCGGTTGAAGCAGGTGAGAAATTAGGCTTTCTTCCTGGTGACTTATCTCAAAAAGTTGATCCCTATCTACGTCCAATGTATGACGCACTGTACGAAATGCTTGGCTTTGAAAAAGTCGCCCGTTTGATAGAAAAAAATGTTATCGAAGTTGCGCCACTTGCCTATATGCGTGGACGCACCTTAAATGACTCCTTCATTATTATGGATGAGGCGCAAAATACCACTAAAGAACAAATGAAAATGTTCCTAACCCGATTAGGTTTTGGCTCAACAGCCGTTGTGACAGGTGATATTACGCAGATAGATTTACCAAGCCATCAGCAATCAGGACTTAAACATATTATTAATGTTTTACAAGACATTAAAGAAGTAAGTTTTAGCTTTTTCCTCGCTAAAGATGTGGTGCGTCATACCTTAGTTAAAAGCATCGTCAAAGCCTATGACCGTTACGAGGAGTTGCACGATAGCAATAAAAAATGAGCACTAATATAAAATCTGCTGCATTACATCTTGAGCTACAAAACCCTTACGAATACAACACACTTCCCTCTGCCCAAAAAATACAACGTTGGGCAGAGCAAGCTTTTCAAAAAGATAAGGAATCCAGCGTAACACTAAGATTTGTCGATATAAAAGAAGGGCTTGCTCTCAATAATGACTATCGACAAAAAAATTATGCGACAAATATCCTTTCATTTACTTTTGATGACCCTATCTTACCAGAGGGTGTGATGCTAGATACGCCTTTACACTTAGGTGATCTTGTTATTTGCGTCGCTGTGGTGGAACAAGAAGCGTTAGCCCAACAAAAATCATTTGAGCAACACTGCGCCCACCTTATTGTTCATGGCATGTTGCATTTACAAGGCTATGATCACATTGAAGAATCACAAGCACAAGAAATGGAAACACTGGAAATAAATATTTTGGAGAAGTTGGATTATCCCAACCCTTATGCAATCACATGATTAAAAACATCGGAGTTAAACTCCAAACACGATGGGCAAGGTGGTTAAGAAAAAAAATCGACTTATCACCACTCAATCAAGATGAGTTACTCGATAGTCTGCGACAATCTTATAAAAATAATATTATTGATGCAGGTGTATTAGGCATGATGGAAGGTGTCGTGCGAGTAGATAACCTACAAGTACGTGATGTAATGATCCCTAGATCACACATGAATTTTCTTCACATTACAGATACTTATCACTCTATTTTAGAAAAAACACTAAAAACAGGTCATTCACGTTACCCTGTTTTTGATGATGACCGCGATGATATTGAAGGCATATTATTAGTAAAAGATTTGCTTAAATATGTTGGCAGAGAAACAGAGTTTAATATTAAGGATATAATCCGTCCCCCCTTATCTGTACCAGAAAGCACTAAGTTAGATAATTTATTAACCTCTTTTCGTAATAAGCGCAATCATATGGCATTGGTCATCAATGAGTATGGTGGCACAGCAGGTCTAATTACTATTGAAGATGTATTAGAACAAATTGTGGGTGATATTGATGATGAACATGATGATATTGACGATCATAAAAAAGACATCGTCGATTATGGAAATCACTATATGGTAAAACCAAGCACTGAAATTACATTTTTCAATGATTTTTTTGCTAGCAAACTCCCTCAAGATAAATTTGATACTGTCGCGGGCGTTATCATCCACGAACTAGGTCACATCCCTAAAACAGGCGAAGAACTTAGTTTTGGTAAGCTATTGTTTCACATTAAACGCAGTGATGGACGGCGTATAAACCTACTTAAAGTTATTAAAAAAAGTACTTAACACAATGAATAATAATAATTTCAACCGCTGGTTTTACTTCGTTAGTTTTTTAGCGGGAGCAAGTCTTGTTTTGGCCTTTGCGCCTATTGGTCTTTACCCAATCGCATGGTTATCTCCCGCACTTCTTTTTTATACTTTGCTACATGCCAGCGATAAAAAACAACACTTTTTCTTAGCATGGCTTTATGGCATTGGCATGTTTGCGACGGGTACGTCATGGGTATTTTACGCCATGCACTTTTACTCCCACGCCAGCATTCCCGTCGCAGGAACATTCACCACCTTATTTGTGGTCATCATTGCATTAACTATTGGCTTATTTGGGTTATTAGCTTATCTATTTAGACATCATCATAAAGTCACTCGCTTATTACTTTTCTACCCCTTGTCATGGGTATTAATCGAATGGTTTCGTGGCTGGTTTCTCACAGGCTTTCCATGGCTCTACTTAGGTAATAGCCAAATAGACTCTGTATTAGTTCATGGCGCACCTATTGCGGGTGTTTTGGGTGTTAGTCTATTAAGCACCCTTATCTCTGGTGCGCTTGCTGCCCTATTTATTTTAAAAAAAGCAGATAAAATATTATGGATCAATCATTCCAGCAGCAATCACGTAAGAGTAAAACAGCCCTACCGATATAAGCATCAATTTATTGCGCTGTTTATAATCATGGGTATTTTTTTAAGCACATGGTATGCAGGAAAAATAAACTGGACTCAGCCCAAAGGCGAAGCCATTACGGTCAGTTTGATACAAGGGAATATATTACAAGAAGAGAAATGGCTACCTGAAAACAAACAGTCAACTTTAAACCTATATAAAAAGCTGACTCAAGAAAATTGGAAAAGTGATTTGATCATCTGGCCAGAAACAGCCATTCCAGATCTTTTTGTCAATAATATGAAAGACTTCATTGTCCCTCTACAAACACAAGCAAAAGCAAATAATACCGACTTACTGCTTGGTGCTTTTTATCAGAATGAGCAAGGTAAAATAGAAAATAGCGTCCTATCACTAACGCAAAATGGACGCGATATATACTCCAAGCGACATCTTGTTCCCTTTAGCGAATACATTCCCCTACTTGGCTACCTACGCTGGTTAAATCAATGGATACAACTAGCATCCGATAACTTAACCGCTGGTACAGGACCTACCACAATGGATTTTTCTGGCAATATCGCACAGCTATCCATTTGTTATGAAGATGCCTTTGCAACAGAGAATTTAAACGGATTGCCGTTAGCAAATATGCTCATTAATGTCAGCAATGATGGCTGGTTTACAGGGTCTATTCAGCCACATCAGCATATGGAAATCGCGCGTATGCGAGCAATAGAAACAGGTCGTTATATGCTACGTTCAACGAATGTTGGTGTATCAGGTATCGTCAACACGAAAGGTAAAATAATCGCGACTGCACCACCCTACAAAACGGCCGTCATCACACATAAAGTACAGCCCTACCAAGGCAGAACACCTTTTATGAT
>CAZQTJ010000032.1:0-10667 GCA_964596035.1 uncultured Cocleimonas sp.
AACGATTATTTTTAGCGCGATAAAGCCATAACTTTCACTATAACCTTATTCAATAAGTTGTTACTATTGCCCGCTGTTAAAAATCCAATAAACACATGTGGCCTGACGTAAGGGTCACCACTGGAGAAAATATAATGCCAAATATTACCTTACCTGATGGAAGCCAACGTACTTTTGATAAGCCTGTTTCTATTTTAGATGTGGCTGCCGACATCGGCCCTGGTTTAGCCAAAGCGACTATCGCAGGAAAAATTGACGACACTATTCTTGATGCAAGCCATATGATCGAAACCGATGTTACCTTGCAAATTATCACCACCTCTAGCGATGAGGGTTTAGAGGTTATCCGCCATTCATCTGCTCATTTAATGGCGCAAGCAGTTAAACAGTTATTTCCCGAAGCACAAGTAACGATTGGCCCTGTTGTTGAAAATGGCTTTTTCTATGACTTTGCTTACGAACGTGCTTTCACCCCCGAGGATGTAACGGCAATAGAAAAGCGTATGCAGGAGATTATCAAACAAGATATTCCTGTTGAACGTAGCGTAATGGCACGCGATGAAGCAATAAACTTTTTTAAAGACATGGGCGAAGCCTATAAAGCCGAGATTATCGAAAGCATTCCTGATGACCAAGACTTGTCTTTATATCGCCAAGGTGACTTTATTGATTTGTGCCGTGGTCCGCATGTACCGAGTACAGGTAAAATTCCTGCGGTCAAATTAACAAAAATTGCGGGTGCGTATTGGCGTGGTGACTCTAACAATGAAATGCTACAACGCATCTACGGTACAGCATGGGGCAGTAAAAAAGAGCTGAAAGCTCATATTCGCCGCGTTGAAGAAGCCGAGAAACGCGACCACCGTAAAATTGCACGTAAGCTTGACCTGTTTCACATCCAAGAAGAAGCACCAGGACAAATTTTTTGGCACGCTAAAGGCTGGACGATTTACCAAGCCATTGCTCAATACATGCGTGAACAACAGCGTTTACGTGACTATCAAGAAATAAACACACCCGAATTAGTTGATTTTTCTTTGTGGGAACGCTCAGGTCATGCCGCTAAGTATAGTGACGATATGTTCTCACTAGAAAGCGACGGCAGACAGTTTGCATTAAAGCCCATGAACTGCCCTTGTCATGTACAAGTCTTTAATCAAGGCTTAAAAAGTTACCGCGACTTACCCATGCGTATCGCAGAGTTTGGCTCTTGTCATCGCAATGAAATGTCAGGCGCACTGCATGGATTAATGCGTGTGCGTGGTTTTGTACAAGACGATGGACATATTTTCTGCACCGAAGATCAAATTCAAACTGAAGTTGCTGACTTTATTGATTTCTTACACGATGTTTATAAAGACTTTGGCTTTGATGATGTTATCTACCGCCTATCTACACGTCCTGAAAACCGCGTAGGTAGCGAAGAAAACTGGGACAAAGCAGAAAAGTCCTTGGCGGATGCTTTAGACGCTCAAGAGCTAGAATGGGAAGAGCTTCCTGGAGAAGGTGCTTTTTACGGCCCTAAAATTGAATTTTCACTAAAAGATTGCATTGGTCGCGTCTGGCAATTAGGTACGATTCAGGTTGATTTTTCTATGCCTGAACGCTTAGATGCACAATATGTTGCCGAAGATGGATCACGTCAAGTGCCTGTCATGCTACATCGTGCTATCCTAGGATCGTTTGAACGCTTTATCGGAATTTTGATAGAGCACCATGAAGGACGCTTTCCATTGTGGCTATCGCCAGAACAAGCTGTGGTCATGAATATTACCGACAAACAGTCTGATTTTTCCCAAAATGTTGTAGAAAGATTGAAAAAATCAGGTATCCGTGCAGTATCGGACTTGAGAAATGAGAAAATAGGCTTTAAAATTCGTGAACATACTTTACAAAGAATCCCCTATCTATTAGTGGTAGGAGACAGAGAAGTAGAGGCAGATTCTGTTGCAGTACGTACAAGAGAAGGTGAAGATTTAGGCACTATAACAGTGACTCAACTCATTGAAACCATCTCCCAACAAATAGCGGCACACGAATAAACTTTTAGAATCACTCGCTATCATCATCACATTAGCGAGTAGTTTATATTTTATAATTGCTTTGGAGGAAACAAGGCATCGCTCGAAATCAGAAAAAAAACCGTATCAACGACGATATTAAGCTAACAGAAATACGTCTTATTGATGCAACAGGTGAAAACAAAGGATTATCCTCTTTTGCAGACGCTCTCGCCGAAGCAAAGTCACTAAACCTAGATTTGGTTGAAATTGTTCCAAATGCAAAGCCACCTGTCTGTCGTATCATGGATTATGGCAAGTTCAGATTTGAGTCGAGCAAGCAAAAAGGCGCTTCCAAAAAGAAGCAAAAAAAGACCCAACTGAAAGAAATCAAAATGCGTCCTGGTACTGATATTGGCGATTACAATATCAAACTAAAGAAACTAAGAGAATTTCTTGAGAATGGAGACAAAACCAAAGTCACTATTCGCTTCCGTGGTCGTGAAATGGCACATCGTGAATTAGGCATGGACATGCTAAAACGTGTTGAGAAAGACTTAGAAGAATTAGGCTCTGTAGAACAGTTCCCTAAAATGGAAGGTCGTCAGATGATTATGGTTTTAGGTCCCATTAAGAAACAAAAAACTTAGAATGAGAATTTAATCACTTCCCCTGATTCTTTTTTTCAGCTAGAATCCGCGCTCAAATTTATAAACATCTCTTTAAGGAGGGCACTCTTGAGAGATGATAACTCAACCATTGTTTAAATTTATATTTGAACATTGATTACGGAGATAAAAGATGCCTAAGATGAAAACCAATCGCGGCGCTGCAAAGCGTTTCCGCAAGCGTGCTAACGGCACGTTCAAATGTAAGCAGTCTCACCTGCGTCATATCCTTACTAAAAAAAGTAGCAAGCGTAAACGTCATCTACGTGCTGGCGATGTTATCGAGAAAGTCGATACGCCAATGGTTCGTCGTATGTTGCCATACGTTTAATTGTCTAGTTTTTAAGACAATACAAGTTTATTAAAAGGATATAGAGAATGGCTAGAGTAAAGCGTGGTGTTACAGCACGAGCTAAGCACAAGAAAGTATTAAAGAAAGCTAAAGGTTATTACGGCGCAAGAAGTCGCGTATTTCGCGTTGCGACACAGGCCGTCACTAAAGCAGGTCAATATGCATACCGTGACCGTCGTCAAAAGAAACGTCAATTCCGTCGTTTATGGATTGTACGTATCAATGCAGCAGCAAGAATGTTTGATATGTCATACAGTCGTTTCATGAATGGCTTAAGCAAAGCAGAAATCGAAATAGATCGTAAAATGCTTGCAGACCTAGCAGTACATGATATTGATGCGTTTGGAAAATTAGCTGAGAAGGCAAAAGCCGCCCTAGCTTAATTGACCGATAGATCAATTATATAAAAGTATCTTTTAAGATACTTTAGAAAAAGGGGAAAGGCTTTAAAGCCTTTCCCCTTTTTTTTGTTTGTAAAAAAATAACTACTCACTCCTTAATCACAGCATCACTGGCTTGCAAGGGACAAAGTAGTTTCAAAACTACTTCAGTATGGAGAAAATACCGTGACACAACTGGTAGAACTAATGGATCAGGCGCACAAAGAGCTTTCAGCCGCGTCTAGCCTAGCCGCATTGGATGAAGTACGCGTCCACTATCTCGGCAAAAAAGGTCAATTAACAGGGCAGTTAAAGCAACTGGGAAAATTACCACCTGAAGATCGCCGCGCCGCAGGTCAAGAAATCAACCGTGTAAAGCAATCTCTCCAGCTTGCCATTGATGCACGTAAAACCAGCTTACAAGAAGAAGCATTAAACGCTCGCTTACAAGATGAAAAAATTGACATCACGCTACCAGGTCGAAAAATGGACACGGGTAGCTTGCATCCTGTTACACGCACCTCTAGGCGCATCCAAGAAATTTTTATGCAGCTGGGCTTTAACGTAGAAGAAGGCCCTGAAATTGAAGATGATTATCACAATTTCACTGCCTTAAATATTCCTGACCACCACCCTTCTCGCGCCTCACATGACACCTTTTACTTTGGTGACGGAACATTACTACGCACCCACACATCGCCCGTGCAAATTCGTACTATGGAAAACAAACAACCTCCTCTGCGCATAATCGCACCAGGACGGGTTTATCGCTGTGACTCAGACGTTACCCACAGCCCCATGTTTCATCAAGTGGAAGGCTTAATGGTTGATAAAGATGTGACTTTCGCTGACCTGAAAGGGATTTTAGATGCCTTTTTCAAAGCATTCTTTGAAGATGACAATTTCAAAACACGTTTCCGCCCACATTACTTTCCTTTCACTGAACCTTCTGCTGAGACCGATATTCAATGCGTTTTATGTAACGGTGATGGTTGCAAAGTTTGCGGGAATACAGGTTGGATAGAAGTAATGGGTTGCGGCATGGTCAACCCTGAAGTTTTCCGCCACGTAGGGATTGATCCCGACGTATACACAGGCTTTGCCTTTGGTTTTGGCATCGACCGCCTAGCCATGTTGCGCTACGGCATTGATGATTTACGGAAGTTATTTGATAACGACGTACGTTTCCTCAAACAATTCGCATAACAGGGAGTATAAAAAATGAAAGTTAGTGAAAAATGGTTACGCGAATGGGTAGCGATTGACGCAACAACAGCCGAAATTGAGCATCAATTAATAATGTCAGGTACCGAGCTAGACGGTGTAGACCCCGTTGCTTCCGCTTTTACCCATGTTGCCATCGGTCAAATAAAAAGCATTGAACAACATCCCGATGCCGACAGACTACGCGTTTGCCAAGTAGACGTAGGGGCTGACGAGCTATTACAAATCGTCACCAATGCAACGGTCGCGGTAGAACAAAAAGTCCCTGTTGCCATGATAGGGGCAAACTTACCTGATGACGCAGGCAAGCCCTTTAAAATCAAAAAAAGCAAGTTACGTGGCGTATTATCACAAGGTATGTTTTGTGGTTCAGAAACACTTGGTATGGGCGATGCGGGCGAAGGTTTACTCGATATTCCTGCCGATGCCACACTAGGTTCCGACCTACGCGAAGTGCTCGACCTAAATGATGTAGTGCTTGACTTAGACAGCACCCCTAACCGCGCCGACTTACTTTCAGTGGCAGGCGTAGCACGCGAACTTGGCGTAATAATGCAAGCACCCGTCACCGAAGTGAGTATCGAAACGGCTGACGTTAGCATTGATGACAGCTTTCCTATCCGCATATCTGCCGATGATTTATGCCAACGCTATGTTGGTCGCATTATTAAAGACGTTGATACGCAAGCAACAACCCCGCTTTGGATGGTCGAAAAACTGCGTCGTTGCGATATTCGTAGCTTAGGCCCTGTCGTTGACATCACCAACTACGTGATGTTAGAGCTTGGACAACCCATGCACGGCTTTGATTTTGACAAGCTCGAAGGCGGTATTAAAGTACGCAACGCCGAAGAAGGTGAAAAACTTACCTTATTAGACGGTAAAGAAGCAACGCTACGTGCCGATACGCTTGTTATCGCAGACGAAAAAAAGGCACTCGCACTCGCAGGCATTATGGGTGGCGAAGACTCCGCTGTTAGCGATACAACAAAAAATATCTATCTTGAAAGTGCCTACTTCACCCCAGAAAAAATCATGGGAAAAGCACGTTCCTACGGACTGCACACAGACTCTTCACACCGTTTTGAGCGTGGCGTTTCTCCAGACTTGCAACGCAAAGCTATTGAACGCGCCACACAACTAATCATTGAAATTTGTGGTGGAAAAGTAGGTCCTATTAGCGACATCAGCACAAATGACAGCTTACAACAACGCAATGCGATCACCTTCAAGCGAGATCAAATTAAACGTCATTTAGGTATTGAGGTCGATGATGCCCGCGTTGAAGATATTATGACGCGCCTTGGTTGTACCCTCGAAGCGACTGATAACGGCTGGAATATCACCCCACCTATTTTCCGCTTTGACCTTGCGACTCAAGAAGATGTTGTTGAAGAAATCGCACGTATTTATGGTTATGACAATATCCCCGCACGTTTGCGTCCGCTCGTTCCTTTAATTGTTCCTCAAGAAGAAACCCAAGTAACAGAAGATACATTACGCAGTTTATTAGTCAGCCGAGGTTATCAAGAAGCCATTACCTACAGCTTTGTTTCTCCAGAAATGGAGCTAATGCTGAACCCTGCACATGAAGATATTAAGTTAGCCAACCCTATCTCAGAAGACCTATCCACCATGCGTAGCACCCTATGGTCAGGTCTAATCCCCGCATTGGATAAAAACCTAAAACGCCAACAAAATCGCGTGCGCTTCTTCGAAACAGGCTTAAGCTTTATTCGTACTGATGATGGCATTGTGCAACGCAAAAAAATGGCAGGTGCTATCACAGGCTCACGTTATCCTGAGCATTGGGATAAACAGCCAGAACCTGTTGATTTTTATGATATTAAAGGCGATGTTGAAGCCCTACTCGCAGAATCTACCGCCAATAACTATCACTTTGCGCCTGTTGCTCATGCAGCACTACACCCTGGACAGTCCGCTGAAATTATTTCTGACAACAAAGTCATCGGCTGGGTTGGCTCGCTACACCCACGCATAGAAAAAAAGCTAGGTTTAAGTCAACCCGTTTTCCTCTTTGAGCTAGATGTTGACTTAATCATCCAAAAGAAACTCCCAAGTTTCAAACCGCTCTCTCGCTTTCCTTCTATTCGCCGAGATATTGCATTAGTTGTTGATAAGCACGTCAGCTTCACCGCTATCGAGCAAGCATTAAATAATGTCGATATAGAGCAATTTATCAACTACTCTCTATTTGATGTCTATATTGGGGCAGGCATAGAAGCAGACCAAAAAAGTCTAGCTTTAGGCTTGATTTTCCAAGACTTTTCACGCACCCTAGAAGAGCAAGATATAATTACTTACGTTGAAAATATCGTAGCTGACTTGGAAACAGCAACGGGCGCAACCTTACGACAGTGATAGCAACCCATTAAAAAGTAAGGCGTGAAAAATGCCAAATTACCAGCAATCTTTTTCAATAACTTGCCGTTTTTTCTGCTAAGGTTTATCATAAGTACTATCAATAGCACAATAAAAATCAGGCTATAAAAACAGCCTGATAAAGGATGGAGTAAGCAAACTATGACACTAACAAAAGCCGAAATGGTTGAACATCTCTTCGATGAGCTAGGACTAAACAAACGCGAAGCAAAAGAACTGGTTGAAATGTTTTTTGAAGAAATTCGTGTTGCCTTAGAGACTGGTGAACACGTCAAACTTTCTGGCTTTGGTAACTTTATGTTACGCGACAAAAAGCAACGTCCTGGTCGTAATCCAAAAACAGGCAAACCAATCCCTGTTAGTGCAAGACGTGTGGTTACTTTCCGTCCTGGTCAAAAACTCAAACAACGAGTAGAAAGCTATGCTGGAACCGAGTAATAATAACGAGCTTCCACCTATTCCTGGCAAACGCTATTTTAACATTGGCGAAGTCAGCGAGTTATGCGCGGTTAAGTCTCACGTTTTACGCTATTGGGAGCAAGAATTTCCTAATCTAAAACCAATGAAACGCCGTGGTAATCGTCGTTATTACCAACGCCAAGATGTGTTACTAATCCGTCAAATTAGAGACCTACTCTATATGCAGGGTTACACCATTAGCGGCGCACGTCATAAACTAAATGGCGAAGAAGCTGAGCAAGACAACAGCCAAACAAGTCAACTAACGCGTCAGCTCATTAATGAATTAGAAGATATTTTAAAGCTGATTAAAGCCTAAAAATATCTCACATTAGCAATATCCAAGCCTCTTTGAGTTTAATTCTAAGAGGCTTTTTTTATCTCTAATCATAGCAGCAAGGATGTTCCATCTTACATATTCTCCTCCATTTTATTGCGCCCGCACTCATTTCTGCACTATGGTTTAGAAATAACTTCTGGAAAAGCTATTTTATAATGATGACAACAATGCTCGTTGATATTGACCATTTATTAGCAACACCCATTTATGATCCTCAGCGTTGTAGCATCGGCTTTCACCCTCTACACAGCCTCCCTGCTATACTTGCTTATCTAGCATTAATCTCCCCTAAAAAAACACGACTGATAGGATTAGGTTTGATTATCCATATGATATTAGATTCAAGTGATTGTTATACCAATATAGGCGTTTGGTATACTCATTGATGAAATTTACGAAACAATTATAACGCAGGAAAAAGACAAGTTAGTCCCTTATTTAAATTTTCTTCCTATATACTGCTCCCCTTCATTTTTGCGATCAACTCAAGGCAGGATAGATGTATTAATCTTATCCAACAAAAAATATCGTATGAGCTTATCTTGCGACACTCGATAAGCTGTCCCACTTTAAGTTGATAGCCTTCATTTTAAAACCAAATTTGTCATACTTTAGGAATCCCCATGATTTTTTCATCATTAGACCTAGCCCCCGACCTTCAAAAAGCCATTGATACCTGTGGCTATAGTCAAATGACACCCATTCAAGAACAAGCAATTATTCCTGCCCGTCGTGGTAAAGACATGCTAGCAATAGCGCAAACGGGCACAGGAAAAACAGCCGCCTTTGCGATTCCTATTTTGCAACAACTACTTGATAAACCTCGTGAGAACCGTAACTCCACTAATCCTAGGGCGTTAATTCTAACCCCTACCCGCGAACTCGCAGAGCAACTTGCTAACACTATCGGAGAATACGCCCAGTTTTTACCGCTTTCAGTGACCGCAGTATACGGTGGTGTCAAAATGGGTGGACAGCAAGCAAAACTAAAAGCAGGTGTCGATATTCTAATTGCTACACCTGGGCGTATTTTAGAACACGTAGCGCAGTGTAGCGTGAGTTTATCATCCGTTGAATTTGTCGTTTTAGATGAGTCAGACCGTATGTTGGATATGGGTTTTGTTGCCGACGTTCAGTCCCTTTTGCAACTCACCAATCCGCAACGCCAAACCTTATTATTTTCAGCCACGCTATCTCCTGCGGTCAACCAGTTAGCACATAAACTGTTAAAAAATCATGTAGAGATTCGCGTTAATAAAGAAAACATCACCGCCGATACAGTTGAACACGTTGTTTATTCAGTCGAAGAACGTCGTAAAATTGACTTATTTTTAGCGCTATTAGAAGAACATAACTGGTATCAAGTGTTAGTCTTCACCAGCACCAAAGAGCAAGCCGAGCAGTTACGTCTCAAGCTAAAAAAACACCCAGTTGCCACCTGTCATGGCGATATTAGCCAAGGTGCGCGCCGACGGGCTTTAGCGGATTTTAAATCGGCAAAAATTCAAGTATTAATCGCCACCGAAGTTGCAGCCCGTGGATTAGATATACAGGGCTTAGACTATGTAGTGAACTTCAACCTCCCTTATCTCGCTGAAGACTATGTTCATCGCATCGGACGTACAGGACGCGCAGGCAATAAAGGTCATGCCATTTCATTTGTCAGCCGAGAAGAAGAACGCAATTTAGATGCCATTCAACGCCTCATCGGGCAACGTATCAAGCGCATTATCCGACCTGGCTTTGAAGTACTACAACGTAATTCACTGATTGATAGAGTTAAAAAAAAGAAATATACGGGACGTAAAAATAAAACAACTAAAACACAGATTGATATTGATACCAGCAACACAAAAGACCGCCGCAAGCCAAAAATTAAAAAGACAAAGCTAAAAAAACCAAAATTATCCGCAAAGAAAAAAGCCAAACGCGCCGCTAAGAAAAGATAAAGATCATCACATGATCAACCCTCTGTTTCTCGCCATTAGCCTCGTCGTCATCTCTGGGTTTATCCTTGCGGGCATGGACTCTTTAGCCAAAGAGCTAACAAAAAGCTTTAGTGTTTTTCAAATTACTTGGGCGCGCTATTTCTTTCATGCTATTTTTGTGACGCTTATTTTTAGTCTGCAAGGTCATCGTGATTTTTTAATACCTAAAGCCCCTAAAATTCAAATATTAAGAGGCTTCTGCATGGTGGGAATCACGACTTCCTTATATTACGCCATTCTATTTATCAGCCTTGCAGAAGCCACTGCCATCATGTATTTATCGCCTATATTAATCACTCTGTTAGCAGGAATATTTTTGGGCGAAAAAATAGGCAAACAACACTTAATCGCTGTTGCATTAGGCTTTATCGGTATTTTATTTATTACCAAACCTGGCTTTCAAGTCTTTAATACCGCCATGCTCATTGCATTATTTGCAGCTTTTATGTTGGCACTTTATTTTTTACTCACCAGTAAAATAAAAGACATTGATAATCCACGCACCTCTCTATTTTACTCATCTATTATTGGTGCTATAGGGCTCACTTTATTACTACCTTTTACATGGGTATCCCCCAGTTTCACCCAATTTTTATTACTCATTTCAATGGGTATTTTAGGTGCTACAGGACATTTTTTATTAATTAAAGCCTACTCATTAATCTCAGCTTCATCCTTATCTCCGTATCTTAATGCACAAGTTATTGCTGCTACACTTTTCAGCGTCTTTGTCTTTGGTGATGTATTAGCATGGAATTTCTTTGTGGGGACAGGGCTGATCATCAGCGCAGGTTTATACCTTTGGTTTTATGAACATCGTGTAATGAAATAATACTCCACTTCCCTTGTTTAA
>CAZQTJ010000033.1:0-4477 GCA_964596035.1 uncultured Cocleimonas sp.
TGATTACCGCGTGGTGGCACGAGGGTAGTGTGGAGTTAAATGACAATGATATTGACGCTTATCTAATGCCTATACTTGAAGAGTATCAACGATAAATCACAATAAGCGCGATGATAATCCCAATAAACTCTATCATGGCTATTGTCTTCCAAAATGCTAAAGGGTTTCTCTCCATTAAAGGTTCTGACTGGTTGGAGGAGATTAGGCTGGTGTTGGGTTTTGCGAGGTCGGTGACGAATTCTGATAACAGTTCGTAACGCTTTTCTGGATTAGGGTGTACGGCTTTGCGTATCGCTAGGTCGATCCAATCGGGTACATGCGGGTTATATTCGCGTGCGGAGGTGTAGGTGAATTTCTTTTTTGCGGCTCTTTCTGGGCTTATATCCCCATAAGGTAACTTTCCTGTGAACATTTCATAGGCTATTACGCCTAGCGAGTAGATGTCTGAGCTATTTGTGCCTTGCTCCCCTTTAAAATATTCTGGTGCTGAGTAATTCGCTGTTCCGACGATATTATTATGTTCTACGACTGATTTTATTTCGGCTAAACCTGCGACTTTTGTTGAACCAAAGTCAATAATTATCAAGGTATTACTGCCATCAATAATAATATTATCAGGCTTGATGTCTTGATGTATCATCTCCATGCGGTGCATACAGCGTAAACCACGCGCTATCTGGTTAATGCTCCCTCTTACTTGGGTGACGGTGGCTTTGGGGTTTTCTTGCATCCATTGCGCTAAAGTCTGACCGTGAATGTATTCAACCACGGTATAAAGAAAGTTGCGCTGACGTTTGAGCTTGCATACTTTAATTAAGTGCGGTGAGTTTAAGCGTTTTGCGACCCATTCTTCATGTAGGAATAAGTCGATATAGGAGGGGTCGTCTTCAAAATTAACCGAGGGTGTCTTGATAACCACTTGGCGCGTTTCTGTGTCGTCGCGCATATCATCATAGAAGGTGTCTTCTGCTAAATAGACTTGGCTACGGGAGGTGGCATTTAACTCACGTATAATTTTAAAACCGTCAATCACATTCCCCGCTTTTAAGTCGGGCGGAAACGGTAAGCTGGTGAGTTTTTCGTAATATTCCTCTTTATCTGCGGAGGGGATAGTATCAATACGCACCACTTGGCAGGTAATATTATCATCACTTTTATTGGCGACAGAGGCATCGAGTATGGCTTGGCTGGCTTGTTGTGGATTATCTTTGTGCGTATTGAGATGCTCGCGTAGTTCAGCATCAGATACAAAGTCATGCACGCCATCGGTGCTAAGAAAGTAAATATCACCTACTTGAATGGTTGTTTTACGATAATCAATCTCTAAATGGCTATCAATACCTACAGCACGACTTAAATATTCCCGATCATCACTAATCCAAATACGATGATCGTTGGTTAATTGCACAAAATCATTACCTCGCAGACGGTAAATACGGCTATCACCCACATGGAATAAGTGCGCTGTTTGTGATTTAAGCACCATTGAGCTAAACGTCGTCACTAAGCCCTTGGAGGAGCTATAACGCTTTTGCCCTTGTGAAAACAACATGCTATTAAGCGCTAACATAATACGGCTAACAGAGTGTTTAACCGTCCATGACTCTGGCGTACCGTAATAGTCTGTTAGAAACTGTTTTACACTCAGTTGACTGGCTTCTTTGCCACCATCACTACCGCTCATGCCGTCTGCAATCGCAATCGTAATACCCTTGTTGTCTAGTTGTGTACCTTCTCTGGGGATATACGCACCATAAAAGTCCTCATTATCATCCTTAACACCTGCGGATGAGCTTTGACCAAGAGTAATAGTAAGTTGTTGTTTCATACAGTCTAAAACACCTAAGACAAGAAGGAATAGCCTAAGCCTATCGCAGCGCTTGCGGCAATCACAGTGACAATGCCTGCTTTAAATCGAAACAGTGCGACAAAGGCAAGCACGCCAATAATGGCGGCAAACCATTCGAAGTTAGCGTCAAAACCGTTGGGCCAAAGTACGTGATAGGCAAAGAAGACGGCGAGATTAAGAATCACACCGACGACGGCTGCGGTAATTGCAGTGAGTGGTCCGGTGAATTTCATATCCCCTCGTGTTGCTTCAACCATTGGACCACCTAAGAGAATGAATAAGAACGAGGGCAAGAAAGTAAAGAGGGTCGCAATTGTTGCGCCTGCAAAACCTGCGAGTAATAACATATCAGGGCCGAAAATTTCTTTTGTCCATGCACCAACAAAACCAACAAAAGCGACGACCATAATCAATGGGCCTGGGGTTGTTTCTCCCAGTGCTAGACCATCGATCATCTGTGTTCCTGTTAGCCATTGGTACTGTTCCACACCGCCTTGATAGACATAGGGAAGCACGGCATAAGCACCACCAAAGGTAACGAGTGCGGCTTTAGTGAAAAATAAGCCCATTTGCGTGAGTGTGCCTTGCCAACCATATTTTAGCGTTAGTGCCGCCATGACCGCACCGCCAATGGCTAAACCAATAAGGATGAATAGGCTAAAACGACTCCATTTAAACTGTGCATGAGGCGGTGCTGGGGTGTCGTCATCAATTAATGCAGCGCCAATTTCTTTTGCTGATGCCCCATGATGCTCCCCTGCCTTAAATTGCTCAGGAGCGTAGCGCGAACCGATATAACCGATAATACCTGCGGTTAGTACAATATAGGGGAAAGGGATGTGTAAGAGTGTTATTGCTACAAATGCTAGTACGGCTAAAAAGCGCAGTAGATTATTAGGTAGCGCTTTGGAGCCAATACGATAGGCTGCAAATAAGACTATGGCAGTCACCGCAGGTTTGATGCCGTATAAAATACCTTCAACCGCAGGGACGTTGCCATAGACAAGATAGACCCACGTTAAGCCACTGAGTATAAATAAAGAAGGCAGAACAAATAGAAAGCCTGCAACAATGCCTCCTTTAACGCCGTGCATTAACCAACCGATATAGGTCGCGAGTTGTTGCGCCTCAGGACCAGGCAGTACCATGGTGTAATTGAGCGCATGTAAAAAACGCTGATTAGAAATCCATCTGCGTTTTTCAACTAGCTCTTGGTGCATCATGCTAATTTGACCTGCGGGACCACCAAAGCTGATAAACCCTAACTTTAACCAGTAAATAAAAGACGCCCAGAATGAAACGGGTTCTGGGGCTTTGAGTTGATCTTGTTTGCTTGTTGGCACGTTGTTAGCTTCCCTTTGTCACGTAGACCTGAATCCGCATTAGTCTCACGAACTCAAAGTTAGGGGGGAGAACTTATTACTTTTTCAATATGGAATCAATCACTAGCGTTTGTTTCGTGCCTTTTTTAACCGATAGTTTTTCAGTGTAAAGGTCGCCATTGGCACTAATTGCATTGCCGCTTTTTGAAATTCTTGCGCCTATTTTTACATTGGGAAAGGCTGATAGTCTCATCGCGGGCATCATCGCTAAG
The DNA here is from genome assembly GCA_964596035.1 of uncultured Cocleimonas sp. Lineage (GTDB taxonomy): Bacteria > Pseudomonadota > Gammaproteobacteria > Thiotrichales > Thiotrichaceae > JAGLBW01. The sequence continues at coordinate 3,444 of CAZQTJ010000033.1, forward strand.
CTATCATCCAAAGTAATGGTGATGGGTAAGTCTTTCACTTGAAGGCGTTTTGCAGCTAATGGCATCGGCGGGCCTGTCATTGCTTTAGCGTAGATAAAGACAGTATCGGTGGCTTTTGCTTGGCTTTTTAATTCATCGGATAACGATACGGTTACCACGATACTTTGTGGCGCAATAGTTGCTGTAGTAGGTGAGTCATTCAATGTGGGTGCTGTCGGTGCAACGGGTGCAGTTAATGCTGGAGCAGGTGTGGCGATAGTTGTTACTCCCGCAGATAGCTTCTTTTTTGACTCGGTGATCATGCTTTTAACTTCTGCTATTTGCTCGCTGTCATCACCTAACAATGGAATCAATGTTGTCCAGCGTTTAACGGCTAAATGATGATTACCTTGTTTTTGTGACACCATACCACCTAGCCATAAACCTGTGATGCTATTCGGTTCGATTTCTAATGATTTTTCGATAAGCGCCGTTGGGCGACCCGACATATCACCACCTTTTGCCATTGCCTCAGCATCGGCTAAAAACAACATGACTTTTGCATCATTCGGCTTTAGCGCTAATAATTTTTCATAGGCTTCTGTCGCCCCTTTATAGCGTTTCAGCGCCATATAAGAGCGTCCCATCATATACCAGCCTTCAGGATTATTGGGATTAGCATCTAATTTTTGACGTAAACCGCGCACCATCGCATCAATATCGGGCTTGCCATCGGCTGTTAAGGGGATTTTTTTGGCTATCTTAGCGGTTTCAGGGTCAGCCGCTTTACTATCACCATACTTTGCATACATGCCAACGGCGATGAGAGGAATCATCAGCGCAACAACCGCTGCTGTGATGAAGCTTGGTTTAGCATACTCCGCTTTTGTGACTTCTTCATTATCAATATCAATATAAAGTGCTTGTTCTAGCTCGTCACGGCGCGCTTCGTATTCTGTCTGTTCCACTTCTTTATTAGCAAATGAGGTTTCTAACTCTGCCAGTTGATCTTTGGAAATTTGTATATTTTGATTGCGACGATCATCCTCTTCTAC
>CAZQTJ010000033.1:4577-10489 GCA_964596035.1 uncultured Cocleimonas sp.
GCCTGTGGTTTTTTACGCATGTAATTCACCAAAAACATTAAACTCAGCAGTAAAAATAACGGCGGTCCCACCCAAAGTAGTAGTGTCTTAAACTTAAAAGGTGGTCGATATAAAATAAAATCGCCATAACGAGTGACCATAAAGTCAACTACATCATCACGAGATGCGCCTTTTGTAACCATCTCATAGGTCTGCCTACGCAAGTCTTGTGCAAGCTCTGCATTAGAACCCGCAATATTCTGGTTCTGGCAAACCAGACAGCGTAATTCTTGAATAAGCTGCTTGTAGATCGCTTCTTTTTTAGGATCATCAAAAGAATGACTTTCAATACTTCCTGCCAATATACCTGCGGAAAAACTGATGAAAAAACTAAACAATAATATTTTGCAAAACTGTTTCATTAGACCGCCTCCTCACGTAGTTTCAAAATGAGGGGAACAAGGGTTTCAACGACTGCTTTTTGGGTGACAGGTCCTGTAAATTTATAGCGAATAATGCCTTTTTTATCGACTACAAAGCTTTCTGGTACACCGTAAACGCCCCAATCAATCCCTGTACGACCTTCTTTATCAACCGCTACATAGGTATAAGGATTGCCAAGCTGTCCCAGCCAACTTAGCACGTCTTTACCATACTCCTCTGTACCGTAGTCTTTGTAATTTAAGCCAATCGTTGGCACTTTATGCTCGCGAATAAAGCGCGTCATTACTTTATGCTCGGCACGACAAGAGACACACCAAGAGGCAAACACATTGAGTACCCAGACCTGCCCTTTCATTTTTTCAACCGAAATACGCTCATTTTCTTGATACAAACGAGGCAGGTCAAATGCTGGTGCTGCCTTACCTATAAATGGAGTGGGTATATTTCGCGAATCTAAACTAAAGCCACGGTACAGCAAGGCAACTAATAACAGCAATATGATTAACGGCAACAAATAGAGTTTTTTCATGCTATTACTCCTTGTTTCCCTGCTGCCGCTTTATTTTTACGTTCTTTTAAAAAGACTTTGCGAGTGCGACGGTAGCGTCCATCAAAAGCTGCTAATAAACCACCGATTGCCATTAAGATACCGCCAAGCCATATCCAGCGTACAAAGGGCTTGTGATAAATACGGAAGCTCCACGCGCCTTTGCCAACGGGCTCACCCAGTGCGATAAATAAGTCGCGGAAGAAGCCAGCATCAATACCCGCTTCTGTCATTGGCATCGTGCCAGGGCCGTAGTCGCGTTTCTCAGGATGCAAGGTAGTAAAAGGCTGTCCATTTTTTAGAATATCGACGGTAGCACGGGTGGCTTGATAATTTTTGCCTTTGTGACTTTCGATTTTGATAAATTTAAATTCGTAATCTCCAACGACATAACCTTTTTGATTCGCATCTAAACGCACATCGTTTTCAATGCTGTACATCGAGGTTAGCGTGACCCCTGTTACCATTACCGCCATACCAAGATGCGCTATCGTTGCGCCCCATACCGCCAGTGGTTTTTTGAAAGGTGAACGTCCTTGTCCGCTAAACCAAAGTAAGGCGGTCAGGGCAACCCAACTGGCTAATAACAAACCTAATACAGTGCGCCAATGAAACTCTGGCATAAAGAGTAGCGGTAGCACTACAGCAATCACTAACGCCATAATCGCAGGAATGCGTAGTATTTTAATGAGTCGCGCGGACTTGTCTTTTTTCCAGCGTATAAATAAACCTGCTCCCATCATGGTCAATAAAACAGTCCCTAAAGGAATGGCGATGTTGTTAAAGTAAGGCGGACCGACGGAAATTTTACCCATGCCTAAGGCATCAATAATTAATGGATATAATGTCCCTAAAAGTACCGTTGCGGTGAGTGTAATCAAAGCAATATTATTGACTAATAAACCAACTTCACGAGAGATAAGATCAAAGCGTCCTGTTGATTTTAGTTTGGGTGCGCGCAGGGCGTATAACACGAGTGATGAGCCGACCGTAATCAGTAAGAACATCAAAACAAAGACACCACGTTCTGGGTCTGCGGCAAAAGAATGGACTGAGGTTAATACGCCTGAACGTACCAAGAAGGTTCCGAGCAAACTGAGTGAAAAGGCAAAGATAGCCAGTAATACTGTCCATGATTTAAATGCGCCGCGTTTTTCGGTAACGGCAAGTGAGTGGATAAGTGCTGTGCCAACTAACCACGGCAGTAAAGAGGCGTTTTCAACAGGATCCCAGAACCACCAACCGCCCCAGCCTAGTTCATAATAAGCCCACCAACTGCCGAGGGTAATTCCGCCTGTGAGAAATATCCATGCGACATTGGTCCAAGGTCTTGCCCAGCGCGCCCAAGCGACATCTAGCTTACCACCTAACATGGCTGCGATAGCAAAAGAAAAGGCAACAGAGAACCCAACATAGCCCATATAAAGCATAGGAGGATGTATCGCCAAGCCAAAATCTTGTAATAAGGGATTAAGTGTACGCCCTTCTGGCGGGGGAAATGGTAGACGCTCAAAAGGGTTTGAGGTCATTATCATAAATAATAAAAAACCAATACCGACAAGACCCATTACGCTCATGACACGCGATAACATCACCGTGGGAATACTGCGACTAAAAATAGAAACTGCGAGTCCCCATCCTGATAATACATACGCCCATAGCAATAAAGAACCTTCGTGATTCCCCCATACTGCCGATACTTTGTAGATAGTGGGCATTTGAGTGTTAGAGTGACTTGCCGCTAACTTCACGGAGAAATCATTGGTCAAAAACGCGTAGACCAAACATCCAAAGGCGATGCTTAAAAGCACAAACTGCGCTCTAGCAGCAGGTTTTGCTAGTGCCATCCATTGTGGTTTACCTAGGCTTACCCCTGCTAAGGGGAAGACGGCTTGAACCACAGCAACTGCTAAGGCTAATATCAACGCGAAATGACCAATCTCTGGAATCATTATTTAGCCTCTTCTGTCACTTTAGTTGCTGGAGTATGCTCTTTCTTTAATATATCTTTTACTTCTTTAGGCATATAGGTCGAGTCATGCTTTGCTAATACTTCCTCTGCGTAAAACACACCGTCTTTTAAGATGCCACGAGACACGGAGCTTTGCCCTTCTTTAAACAGGTCGGGTAATATTTTATCCGTAACAACAGTTACCTCATTACCACGGTTATCGGTGACAACAAAACGCGCTTCTAGCTTGGTGTCACTACGTTTTAGACTGCCTTTTTTTACTAAACCACCAAGACGTATGACTTTCCCCGCTGGCACTTCACCTGCTAATACAGCTTCTGGTGCATACAAGTAAGCGAGATTACCTTGCATTGCTTTAGTTATTAAAAAAGAGGCGCCTACTACCGCTACCAGTCCTAATAAAACAAAGATGAGTCGTTTTTGTCGTGCTTTCATTTTTTAATACCCTAGTCAGATTTTATCTGTTTTTCTGCTTGATTTTTTTATTACGTTTAATACGCAGTAATAAACCCTTTCGTTGCGAGATTAAACTCAGTGGCTCAAACACCATGACCAGAAAAGCCAATAACATAATGCCCCAGACATGATAGCCATAACCACCCATGGAAAAAAATTCAGTAACACTCATTTATTGACTCCTACTTTTTATATCTGACAATTCAGACACCCATTTAGTATTCATTTCACGTTCTAAAATAATATTTCGTACACGCATTAAAATAACGGCAAAGCTATACATCCAAAAACCTAATGCGGTGACTAGCATACTCAATAAAATATTTGACTCAACGCCTTTGAAGGATGATTCTTGATGCAGTGAGGCACATTCATTGGGATTAGGGCAGTTAACCGAGTAATAAATCACAGGGACAATCGCCAAGCCGACTAGAGCGAGTACCGCAGAAGCTTTATCCGCACGACGTGGATCATCAATAGCAGACTGTAACGCAATGTAGCCAATATAGAGAAACAACAAAATGAGTGACATGGTTAAGCGAGGGTCCCAATCCCACCATGTTCCCCAGCTTACTTTGCCCCAAACTGCGCCTGACACTAGCGCAATCGTTGCCATTAAAGCACCTGTTACAGAGGTTGCTTTCGCCATCATAAACGATAGGCGTGTATTGAAAACTAACCCAAGCAACCCCCAAAACACCATCATGGCGTAGAGCCACATTCCCATCCAGCTCGCAGCTACGTGTACAAAGATAATCCGATAATATTGTTTTTGATCACTCAACACATCAGGTGTTTGGAAGAATCCCCAATAAAGTCCAAACCCTGTTAATGAAATCGCTAACACCCAAAATACGGGAATTAATTTACCTATTAAAGGGTAAAAATTCATTGGTGCAGAGTATTTAAACCAATTAAGGGACATAAAGAATGATTCCTAATGTAGGGGTATTTATTCTAACGATATTTTCAAAGCAGACGCTGTTGCCCACGGTGAGAATATTAACGACAGTAGCAAAAAGGCTGATAATAACAATATATGAGGTTCAATATTACCCGATTGTAACGTGCTTTCACTGATAGCCCCTGCGCCATAGACGAGAACGGGTATATATAACGGTAAAATAAGTAATGAAATCAATACGCCACCGCCTCGCAATCCGAGTGTTAGTGCGGCACCAATAGCACCCACCATACTTAAAATAGGTGTGCCCAACAACAACATAAACATCATAGTTCCTACGGTTTCTATCTCTAAATGGTAGAGAACACCCACCACGGGAGCTACTAACACTAGAGGTAAGCCCGTTAATAACCAATGCGCAGTCATTTTAGCGAGTACTAAAATAGAAAGGGGCTGAGGTGCTAGTAACATCTGCTCCAGTGTTCCATCGGCATAATCGCTTGAAAACAAACGCTCTAAAGCCAACATGGAGGCTAATAAAGCCGCTATCCATGCCACCCCTGGCGCAATGCTTTGTAGCATTCTCTCATCAAAACCTACGCCCAGTGGAAATAGGCTCACTACAATCACAAAGAAAAACAATACGGTGAACACTTCGCTGCGACGACGCAATGCTAGTTTTAGATCACGCTTTAATATCATCAAAAAGGTCTTAAACATAGGATAACGTACCGTTTGAGCTTGCGTATTGATCTAAGTTTAAATGCTGTATTTTTCCCTGTGTTAAAGGAACTTCTTGATGGGTTGTTATGATTGCCATGCCACCTGACTCGATGTGTGCAGAAATAATGCCTTGTAATAATTCAACGGCGGCAACATCTAACGCCACAAAAGGCTCATCTAAAATCCATAAAGGGGATTTATTGAGAAGTAATCGGGCTAAAGCAACACGGCGTTTTTGACCTTGTGATAATTGGCGTGTGGGGAAGTCTTCATAGCCATACAAACCAATTTTATCGAGCGCATTTAGCAAATCATCCTCATTAATTTTTTGCCCTGACATTGCATGGTTAAAGCGCAAGTTTTCCAAAGCGGTCAAATCACCTTTGATGGCATTTAAATGCCCCAGATAAAATAAAGCCTCATGGTAAGTCTCCAAATGTTCTTGTATCGCTTGATTTTGCCAAAGAATATCACCTTCATCTGCTACAAATAAGCCACACAAAGTACGAATTAAGGTGGTTTTTCCACTACCATTTTCTCCTTCGAGAAAAAGAAGCTGTTTTGGCTTTAACTGGAAGTTTAACCCTGAAAATAGTTGGCGATCGCCACGAGTACACTGTAGGTTTGAAACGATAAAAGACATAATAAAAGGGCAGTTTACTTTCGGCTAAAGAGCCGTCAATATTAGCATAAGCAGGTGCAGATAATAAATCTAACAAAATTTTCGGCATCCTCAGACATCCAAAAAGTAGCTGACACTTTTGTAGCCTGATAAAGTGTAAAGCGACATATGAAAGCTGCCATCCTCAAGCCGACAACGCCTCCGATACGACAAATAAGGAATGAGCACGAAATAAGTTCCCGATCTTATAACGCAGAATTTTTAT
>CAZQTJ010000034.1:0-10434 GCA_964596035.1 uncultured Cocleimonas sp.
ATAACTTTATAGGTAATTTTATGAGTAAAGCTGATATTGGTCAGAAAGTCGCTGATTTTACAGCACCTGCTACGTCTGACACTACGTTCGATCTTTCTAATTATAAGGGTAAATCAAATATCATTATTTATTTCTATCCTAAAGATAGTACGCCAGGTTGTACCACTGAAGGGCAGAATTTTCGTGATTTGTATGCTGAGTTTCAAGGCTTAGATACGGAGATATTTGGTGTCTCACGTGACAGTATGAAACGTCATGAAAATTTCAAAGCCAAGCAAGCATTTCCATTTGAACTCATTTCAGATGAAGATGGTAAGGTGTGCGATTTATTTGGTGTGTGGCAATTAAAAAAGAACTACGGTAAAGAATATATGGGAATTGTACGCAGTACTTTTTTGATAGATAAAGACGGTGTGCTACGCAATGAGTGGTTGAACTTACGAGTGAAAGATCATGCCGTTAAAGTTCTCGAAGCGGTTAAGGAATTATAGGGGGGACTATGATAGTACAGGTACAAGGGCAGACGGAGTTACGTTTATCGCGTTTTGATCTCGACGATTTTGAGATCGTGTTAGAAAATAAAATGCAAAAATTAAGTGCCTTAGCGATGTTTGTAACATCCTTGGGGCGTTGTACTTTTGCGGTGTTAGATCATTATGCTTTACGCATGGATGTAGAGATTGAAAATATTGTCACTAAACTGACATGGAGTTTTTCGACAGACCCCACGCGTTTTAAAGTCATTGATATGGATATTTACTGGCCTGAACTACCCGAAAAACGGGTGAAATCGGTTGAGCGAGCAGCGCATAAATGTACTATTCATACCACCATACATGACTGCGTGGAGATTAATATTCGTGTGTTTAATCATCCTGAAACACAAGCCTAAGGTTGTTTTGTAGGTGAAAATATGATGAGTGATAGCCCACTATATGCAGGTGTTGATTTTGGTACATCAGGTTGTCGTTTGATCTTAATTGATGATCAGAAAGTCCCTGTTTATACTCAGCAAATACGTTACCCAAGCTTTGATAAGCAGTCACCATTATTATGGTGGGATGCTTTATCTCAATTATTAATGGCTTGTCCTGTGACGTTTAAACAGCGACTTTGTAGCATTGCCATAGATGGAACATCGGGCACGCTATTGCTGACCGATAAAAAAGGCAATCCCACCTCTGCCACCTTAATGTATAACGATATGCGCGCGAGTGATGAGGCGAGCTTAATTGCCACTGTTGCGCCTTTAGAAAGTGGCGCGCAGGGGGCAAGTAGTGGCTTGGCTCGATTGATGTGGCTTTTAAAAAATTATTCTAAAGAGTCGCATGCGCATGTGTTGCATCAGGCGGATTGGATTATGGGAAAGTTATCCGCTCAGTTTGGGCATAGTGATGAAAATAACTGCTTAAAACTAGGCTATGATGCTGTTAATGGTCAATGGCCTGCGTGGTTTTCATTATTATCCATTCCTGTTCATCTACTGCCTAAAGTACATAAACCTGCAACACCACTGACTACGATTAGCACTCACCTATCAAAGCAGTTTTCCTTACCTTTAAATATGCAGATTGTGGCGGGTACGACCGATAGTATTGCGGCATTTATGGCAACAGGTGCGACTAAAATTGGTGAAGCTGTTACCTCTTTGGGTAGCACATTGGCGATTAAATTAATTTCTGATACACCCATTTTTTCACCAGAATTTGGTATTTATAGTCATCGTTTGGGAGATAGCTGGTTGCTGGGTGGTGCATCGAATAGTGGTGGTGCGGTACTTTTAAAATACTTTAGCCCTCAGCAATTAACAAAAATGACCCCCTTGCTTAAACCCGAGCGTCCCACATCATTAAATTACTATCCGCTGCCAAAAACAGGGGAGCGATTCCCCTACGCTAATCCCGATAAAAAAGCGATATTGACCCCGCGTCCAGATAACGATGTTATTTATTTTCAAGGGATGTTAGAAGGAATTGCAGAGATAGAAGCTCAAGCGTATCAACGATTAGCAGCGTTAGGAGCACCGACAGTAAGTGCTGTTTATAGTGTTGGCGGAGGAAGTAAAAACTCTGCGTGGACAACCATCCGTAAAAATAAATTACAAATAAAAATGAAGACTCCTCAGTATACAGAAGCTGCTTATGGTGTTGCGCTATTAGCACAATTAGGAATGAGGATTTAATAAGGAAACAATATGTTTAAAAATTTCTTTGCTGGAATAGGCTATTTATTTAAAGGTCTTTCTTTGATTACAAAAAAGGGCATTCGTCCTTATGTTTTAATACCATTATTAATTAATATCGGCGTATTTTCGTTTGCTATTTGGATGGCGAAATCGCAATTTGCTATTTTAATGGATCAATTTTTAGGTTGGTTACCCAGTTGGTTATCGTGGGTGGAGTGGTTGTTATGGCCATTATTTGCGCTACTGATTTTAGTGGCAATTTATTACGTGTTTGCCATTGTCGCTAACTTAATAGCTTCGCCCTTTAATTCTTTACTCGCAGAACGGGTAGAGATGCATTTGAATGGTTTGCCCATGCCTGAATTTAAAGGTTATAAAGCGATGATGAAGAATGTAGGCAAGACTCTAGCCAGTGAGTCGCGTAAGATAATCTATATGCTTAAATGGTTGCCCCTTCTTATTATCATCAGCATTATTCCTGCGGTTAATTTTCTCGCGCCTTTTGCATGGGGCTTATACGGTGCATGGATGCTGGCACTGCAATATACCGATTACCCAATGGGAAACCATGAGCTATTTGTGAAAGAGGAATTAGTGTTGTTAAGAAAGCACAGAGGGCGCTCATTAGGGTTTGGTGGGGCCGTGACTTTGATGACCACGATTCCAGTGGTTAATTTTTTCGCAATGCCAGCAGCAGTAGCAGGTGGAACAGCTTTTTGGGTCGATAAACTGTCTAAAACCTGAATCCGTGAGGTCACTACGGCACAGGTAACTTCTCATAACTAGCAGGCATCTTCAAAGTCAATGAATCGGGAAGTTATTTCATGCTCGTTCCTAAACGAGGTGAGTAAGAAGATCGACGGCAATATGACAGAATGAAGATAATCATTGCTTTCACTCCTGCCTGTTGATGATGAGAAGTTACTCGAACAGGCTCAGGCTACTTCTTCATGACATGAAATACACAAAAAAATAGATACGTTGGTCTTTGCTCTAAAGTTGGTTTGCGTATCGTTTGCTTTCATTGTTATAGCACTTTGTCCGAGTGTTAAACGCTGAGATAGCAAGTTGAGCTTGCAGGTAGAGGGTTGCTCTACCTGTATTGCGCCATGACCGATGGTGAGAATATTAATATTACCTTGTAAGTTTTTACTTGAAATGACATTTTTTGCAGGTAAGGCATATAAATAACCACTAATTTTTTCATCAGCGAAAATCCCACATTTTTGAGAGGTAGCAGACGTTAAAGTATTTTTGATCATTTGAGCGCGTAAGCTTTGATATTGCTTTTTTTGAATCGTTTGACGGTAAAAATACTCGGCAAATTGTTTTAAAATTTGTGTGTATTTAGGTGAATACCCATGTTTATAATAAGCATTACTGATGGCAGAATATAAGCGTATAAAATCACGACTTAAACTGTCTTGCAATACAGCTTGATCGGTATATATCAGTTCTCCCATGTGACACATCTCCTTATGAGTTTAGAGTTTAAGGAGCTAAAAATACATCAACCCCCCCTATAAATAAAAAATCTTACTAATCATTAGTTCTTATAATGACTATATATACAGGGTTTATTGGATTTAATCAAAAAATATCTCCCATTTGTCTGTAAAAACAGCTAATTAAAGCAATATATTACAGTGTTTTTACTAATTTACTGTTATCAGATGGGGTATTTTCACTATTAAAAGCTAACTCATTTTCTTGTTGGCGTTGCATCCAGCTTTTTAATTGCTCGTTTTTTATACCTTGCTGCCTGAGTGTCGTGACAGCAATATCAAGCCCACGCGGAAAACTTTGCTCAATAACCGCCCGCATACCTAAGGTCGAAAACTGCTCTCTTTCGGTTTTATTTTTAACAGATACGAGAAGCGATAAATTGGGATAGCGCTCTTTAACAATAGGTGCAAGTTCCTTGGCAATGTTGTAATCAGAAAAAGTTACCACAATGGCATCAGCGTGAGAAAACTTAATCGTATCCATTAAACGTAAATCGGTTGCATCACCAAAGCCAACTAAATACCCTTTTGTACGCGCATCAACAAAACAATCATGATGGCACTCAATACCTCTATACGTAATGCCGTAGCTATTGAGTCCATCTGCAATACGTTGACCTACTTCACTCATGCCGATAATAATAACGGAAGCTTCTTTTTTTTCTACGGACGTTGTTGGAGATGTTTCTTCTTGCCAGTTTTTATCTGCTTGATATTGAATGATTTTATTGCCAAGAGCGACGCTTAAAGGGGTGAGCACCATGCTACCTGCGACAGCAGTAATTAAAATAGATGCTTTTTCACTGCCCAATGCATTTTGTAATGCAGGCATGGCGAATATAACAAAGGCAAACTCACTACCTTGTGAAAGCAGTATTCCCATTGAAAAAGCGCTGCTTGTCGGTGCTTTTAATATTTTTGCTGAAACATAGATGAGGACTATTTTTATCAACATCAAAAGTACCGCGACGAACATAATTTTCCACCATTGCGCCATGATGACTTGTGTGTCTAATTCCATACCCACCGTAATAAAGAAGAAGCCAAGTAATAAACCTCTAAAAGGAGTGATTTCGGTTTGTATTAAATGACGATAAGGCGTTTCAGAGATAATCATTCCTGCTAAAAATGCGCCCAGTGTCAGAGACAATCCAAGCATACCTGTAGCAGCCGCCGTTGCTAATACAATCAGTAGAGCAACGGCAGTAAAAATCTCATTATCTTTAAGTTTTGCAATGAGCTTAAATAAAGGACCAATTAAATAACGTCCGATGAGCAGTGCAGCGATAAATGCGGCGAGTGCTTTTAGAGCGGCATGACCAATAACACTTCCTAATTTGATATTTGGGTCTTCCATTGAATGCACTAAAATAAGCAAAAAGATGGCGCAAATATCTTGGAAAATAAGAACGGCGGTGGCAGAAACCGCCACAGGGCAGTGTTGTTGATTCTGATCGGCTAATATTTGTGCGACAACAGCCGTAGAAGATAGCGCGAGTGTTGTACCGATAATAATAGCAATATCAACGTCTAGTCCTATCATAATGGCAATAACGGCGAAAGCAGCGGTGCAGAGAATGATTTGTAAAGGCCCAAGACCTAAAATATCTTTCCGTGCATCCCATATATGTCCAAGGGAAAAGTGTAAACCAATATCAAATAACAGGAAGACGACACCTAATTCTGCGAGCAAATGGGTTGTATTGTCTTCTTCAATCCAGCCAAAACCATGCGTACCAATAATCATGCCTGCGATCAAATACCCAACAATAGGACTCATGTGAAGCGGTCTGGTCGCGGCAATCGCCAACACGCCAGCAAATAAGAGAATAATAACAGGGAGAAGGGTGTGCAACGCTTCCATAACAATCCTTGTAAAGCATTAGGTTAATAAATAAACATATTATACCGTATCATCAAGGATAATTAGGGGAGTATTTTTTTATTTCTGGGAAAAGAACGCTTTAAATAGCTGAATAGTAGGCTTTAATTTAATCATCCCAAATCCAGCGTTGTTCTTCAGTTTCACTGTTAATAAAAGCCGTGAGTTCTTCGGTTGATTGTTGCCCAATCGCCTTTGCAATCATCCGTCCCTCAGGCGAGATAATAATTGTAGTAGGCGTAGCGATAACATCATTGAAAAGTTTAGAAATACTGGCTTGTCCTGGAATAATGTTATAATTGAATTTATAACGAGCCATTGCCGCTTTAACCTCTTGCTGACTTTCGCCGCCAAAGCTGACACCAAGAAAAGTCACCTTGTCTTTATGACTTTGTTGAAAACGAATAAGCGTAGGAATTTCTTTACGACAAATTTCACAATATCCCGCCCAAAAATTAAGAAAAAGCCATTTTCCTCGATACTCTGCTAAATGATGTGCTTTCCCTTTTATATCTTTAAAGTGAATATCCGCCACCATTTGATTTTTTAGTGGTGACTTAGCAGTCGCTATTAATGGGCTTAATCCCAAGCTGAATAAAAAAATGATTATCGTCAGTTTTTTATGGAAGGGGCGCAAAAGTGTACTCATCTTATTGACTAAATCCTTTTATATTTATGATTAGGGATGATTATAGTTAATATATTTGTAAGTTGCTTATTTAATTTGATTTTTGCGCCAATTATAAACATTAATCATAAACATTTTAACGACTGTTTATTGATGTAAAAATAGAATTTAGTTTCCATTTGTAACTATGGTAAATTATGCTGATACCCCGTCCTTCAATGCGAGAATACATAAAAATGAGTGAATCAACCATTATCTACCATAATCCCCGCTGCTCAAAATCGCGTCAGACGCTAGAGTTACTCACAGAAAAAAAGGAGCCATTAGAAGTTGTAAAATATTTAGATGCCCCACCGAGCAAAGAAACGCTAGAAATGGTTTTGGATTACCTTGGTTTAGAGCCGCGTCAATTAATGAGAACAGGGGAAGCTGCTTATAAAGAGCTAAACTTAGACGATGAATCACTCAGCCGTGACGATTTAATTGCGGCAATGTTAGCAAACCCCATTTTGATAGAGCGTCCTATTGTCATCAAAAATGGCAAAGTAGCCATTGGTCGCCCACCTGAATCCGTTATCGATATTTTATAAGAGAGCTACCATGAAAAATGTATTAGTGCTGTACTACAGTCGCTCAGGTGCAACGGCAGAAATGGCAAAAATGATCGCTCGTGGGGTTGAATCAGTTAATGGTGTCGAAGCCATGCTACGCACCGTGCCTGAAATATCAGAAACATGCGAAGCAAGCACTCCAAGCATCCCAGAAGAGGGCGCAATGTACGTTAGCCTTGATGAGCTAAAACAAGCGGATGGTCTAGCACTCGGTAGCCCAACACGGTTTGGCAATATGGCAGCACCGCTAAAATACTTTTTGGAAAAAACCAGTGGTCATTGGTTGTCAGGCTCTTTAGTCGGTAAACCTGCGGGCGTTTTCACCTCAACATCTAGTTTACATGGCGGACAAGAGTCAACACTACTTTCTATGATGATTCCCTTGCTACATCATGGCATGATTATTTCAGGTCTCCCCTATACCGAGTCTGATTTACTCACAACGCAAACAGGCGGCACACCCTATGGGCCTTCGCATCTAGCAGGAGCAGATAGCAATAATCCTTTATCAGCAGAAGAAAAAACCTTATGCAAAGCCTTCGGTAAACGCCTCGCAGAGCTGGCAATAAAATTATGACGGCTCAACTAAAGTTTTGGCGTGTGGTAACACTTATCGGTTTATTCGGCATGATCGCCTTAATTGTTATCTGGAATGGTTGGCTAACCCCTGCTCAATATATAAATCGTGGCATAGAAATAGCCATGTTCGCACTGCCACTCTTATTTTTCGTGCGGGGTATTCTCAATGCAGACCGTGACAAACATATCGCCATCACCTTATTATCCTTCGTCTATTTTTGCTTAGGCATTTGGTTTATCTTTGCACCCGATGAACGTATTTATGGTTACTTAATGACAGGCTTAAGTTTTTGCTTGTATTTAGGTGGTTTTTTCTACGTGAGAACGCTAGATAAATTAGAGATGACAAAGGAGGTTTCTTAATATCAGGGCATCTAAGGAAGGTCGTAGCAATGCGCTATGCCGTAGTGATCTCACGGATTCAGGTCTAAGTTATCGCGTTATTCCGACTCAATCTGTAGGTAAGTTTGGCTAATATTACGTGGGTTCCACTGCTTATAAAACTTCAGCTTATCAAAGCGTGTTTCTTTTTTAAGGCGTTTAATAACAACATCTAAATCTTCCATTTCTTCTACTGCTTTACTGGTTTCACTCAGTAGCCAGTCTAAATAATCGCCTGTACTTTTTTGTGCGGTTGCAAGGTCACTAGGATAGCCATGACCAGGAATAATATGCTCAGGCTTTAGTGCCGCTATTTTCTTAAAACTTGCAGCCCATTCTTTTACGATACTGGTGTCAGGATGAACGCCTAAGAGTCGATCATTAAAGATAAAATCACCTGAAAAGACGATTTTTTGTTGTGGTAGCCATAAAACCGCATCACCAGGAAAATGCCCTTTACCAAGATAGCGTAATGAGAATTCAGTTGTACCCACTTTAAAGTCATGTTTACTGCTATCAATAATATGATCTGCTACGACAGGGTTAAAGTCTTCCGCTTTTTTATTTTGCGATTGGCTAAAGCGTTGTAAAGTCTCCTGTTTAAATTCATTTTGGCTATCAACGGTCACTTTTAGCGCCATTACAGGGATTTTTTGTTTGATAAAATAGCCATTGCCCATCCATTGATGATCTTGTGAGCCGATACTGATGACTTGGATAATGGGCTTGTCGGTGACTGATTTAACAGCATCTTCTAATAGCTTTGCGGCATCATCAAATGCGCCTGTTCCCACTAAGACCACGCCTTTGTCGGTGATAACAAAACCTAGCGTGTTATTGAGTGCTTTGTTTTCAATAGTACGTTTATTGATCTCACCCACTAAAGCATAGACAGAATCGCTTACTTTTTTTACCCCTAATTCAAATCCATAGGCTGATATAGTGTAGAGCCATAGACTCAATATGACGATTAAATGACGCATTTTTAATTTCCTCTTTGTCAGTTTTTATTTCGGTTTTAGGCTGTGTGTCGCATGACAAGCAAGACAGTTCTGCATGATCTTTGATACCTGCTTTAAAGCCAGTTTACTGTCTCTTTTTTCTTTAGATTCCGCTTGTAACTGCTTAAAGTCAGCGTGAATACTCAGACTAATTTGCTTAAACGCTAACGGCATTTTTGCAATAATCCGTGCAGGTGTCTTACCACTAGAGTCTTCAACTAAGGTGTTTGATATTTTAATCACCTCATCCATATTATCGTCAGAAATAGCGCTGATTAGTTGTTGCATATGCCCTAATAATCCACGCATTTCACCTAAAATATAGTTGCGTTCACCTGCATCTAAAAGGATCACGGTGCGATTATCCTCACCTTTAGTGACACTGCCCAAGACTAAAAACTTTAATACGCCACCTGCAATG
This sequence comes from uncultured Cocleimonas sp., assembly GCA_964596035.1. Taxonomy (GTDB): domain Bacteria; phylum Pseudomonadota; class Gammaproteobacteria; order Thiotrichales; family Thiotrichaceae; genus JAGLBW01. The sequence continues at coordinate 9,194 of CAZQTJ010000034.1, forward strand.
ATGAGTAAGAGTAATACGATAATAATGCTACATTTTTTATTCATTTTGATGCTTCCTAGAATATTATTGACAGTTATGTTGTTTCCACATTTCTTTATGACCCATTTCTACTGCCCAATCGGGTGCAACACAATCCTCAGCTTTGTTTGATTTCTGTGTGGTTTGGGGGGTAGGTAGTGGCGTGGTTTCAACGGGAGTAGGGGCGTTGACCTCGGTGGTTTTAGTGTCTGATTTACAACCATTATGTAACTCCCATTTTTCTTTATGACCCATTGCGACGGCCCAGTCGGGCGCAACACAATCTTTAGTTGTCTTTGCTTTTGGTGCGGATACGGGAGTGGCTACAACAGAGGCTGGAGTTTCGCTAGGTTTAATCGCAGACTTATTGCAACCATGATGCAACTCCCATTTTTCTTTATGACCCATTGCGACCGCCCAATCTGGCGCAGTACAATCTTTCTTTTCTGCTGAATCTGGGTGACTGTTTTGTTGTGGCTTAATTAAAGCAGAGTTGGCAACGGTATAAATAAGTCCTAGAAAGACAGCAACCAGTAGCATTTGAATAGGGCTAATCGTTTGAATCGCCTCTCTTTTATTTATCTCACAGCTATTTCCTGGGCAAAGTTTTGCTTTTTCTTTATGAAAGACATTGTAAATTTTACAGCCAATGCAGATACCGAAGGCGGCTTCAAAAAACAATAAGGTGAGGCAAATAAGACAAACCAACAGGTTAAAAGGGCCAATCACATTATTTAATACAATGAGATAAAACATAATCACCGCAAGTACAAGACCGATAAGCCATGCAAACCTTTTTTGTGGTGCGCCGATATACTCTACCTTTTGATGGCGTACAAAAAAACGACCTATAATTAAGGTAGGTGCATATTTTGGATTAATGAGCACGCGAATTGAAAAGTCGATAAGAAAAATCACCACAAAGATTTTCGTGATAGTGAAATCACCAATCAGCCACGAATTAAGAAAAGAAATCATCGCAAATAAGAATAAAATTCCCGCGCTGGCTCTGACTTCGCGCTCATTTAGGACTTTCATATCGTATTCAGGGACTTTCTCCCCAAATGAAAAAATAGTATTCATTGTTTTATCTCCGCTTTTTATTACCTGAATCCGTGAGGTCAATGCGGATAACAGGGCGTAAGATATTGGTTTAGCACGGGATTTAAAAAAAACTTTGCATAATTGAGTTCACCATCTGCTTCACAGATGGGAAGCTCACT
>CAZQTJ010000035.1:0-4901 GCA_964596035.1 uncultured Cocleimonas sp.
ATCCCTATGGATAAGCGGGTATTTTTTAATACCCGTGATGAATCAATAGCTTGCGCCCTGTGCCGTAGTGACCTCACGGATTCAGGTATAATAAATATTAAAGCTATTTCATCGTCACGAGTTCTTCTGCGCTGACAGGATGTATTGCTATGGTATCGTCAAAGTCCTGTTTGGTTGCACCCATACGAATGGCAACTGCAAAACCTTGTAGCATTTCGTCTGCGCCTAAGCCCATGATATGACAACCTACAATTTTCTCGTCTTCTCCTGTTACGATGAGCTTCATTGCTGTCTTCACTTTATTACGTGTCATTTGATGATAGAGAGGCACAAAACTGGTTTGATAGACTTTAATATCATCGCCATATTGTTCGCGTGCTTTTTCTTCACTTAAACCAATCGTTCCTATTGGCGGATGCGTGAACATGACCGTCGCGATGTGGTCATAAGACATTTTACGATCTGGCTTACCACCGTATAAGCGATCCCCTAAACGTCGCCCCGCAGCTATTGCAACAGGTGTTAAGGGTGCTTTTCCTATAATATCTCCTATGGCGTAAATACCATCTACCGAGGTTTTTTCTTCGTCATCCACAACAATCATGCCGCGTTGATCAACTTCGACTTTCGTATTTTCTAAGCCGATATTATCTGTATTGGGGCTACGTCCTATTGCCCAAATTAAAGCATTAACATCACTTATTTGACGACCATCTTCAAAGTGAATGGTGAGATTATCATCTGATTGCTTTTCTACTTTACTAATAATGCCATCATCGTTGATGCTTATTCCATCGGATTCCATTTGCTGGCGTAAGGTTGCTTGAATGGTTGAATCAAAGCCTTCTAATACCGGCCAAGCTTGATGAAGTATCGATACATCTGAACCTAAACCATTCAATAGCATCGCAAACTCTAGTGCTATATAACCGCCACCAACAACGACGACCTTTTTAGGCTGTACCTCGTCTATATCTTCAAAAAATCCATCCGATGTAACGCCTAAATCGGCACCTTCTATATTCGTTGGAATAATAGGGCGACCACCTGTAGAAATAACAATGTGATCTGCTGTGTATTTTTCACCATCAACTTCCAAGGTTTTATCATCAATAAATTTTGCGTAACCTTCAATCAACTCAACCTTAGATTCTGCGAGAAAATCAAAGTACCAATCATTGATACCACCGATGAAGTTGTCACGCTTCATGACGAGTTTTTCCCAGTTGAGATCACCGATTTTTACATCAAAACCATAATCTTCTGCGTCATGTAAGGCATGAGCAACAGATGCGCCATACCACATTACTTTTTTGGGAACACAACCTAGGTTGACACAAGTACCACCTAACTCACCTGACTCTATAACGGCTGTTTTTGCACCATAGGATGCCGCTCTTTCTACGATAGATAAACCGCCACTGCCAGCGCCTATTGCGATTACATCAAAGTGATTACTCATATTTTTTCCTACTTTTGATTAAATTTTGTCATTAATAAAAACCACCAAGCTTTCTGTAATGAGGTGGTGGTTTTTAAACTGTTATTTAGTCATTAATCATCAAACCAATCATCTAAATCTGTTGATCCACCAACTAAATCCCCATCAATGAAGACTTGAGGTACACTGCTTGTTCCTGATATAGCGCGTAAAGTACGATCCGTATAGTCGCGTCCCATGACTAGCTCTTCGTATTCAATTCCTTCTTTTTCTAAACGTGCTTTTGCTTTCGCGCAATAAGGACAGCCTGAGCGTGAAAATACACTTGCACTTAAAGGACGGTCTGCATCAGGTGCTATGTAGTTAAGCATTGTGTCCGCATCAGATACTTCAAAAGGATCGCCTGGCTTATTTGGCTCAATAAACATTTTATCAATCACACCATCTTTAACCAGCATAGAATAGCGCCAAGAACGTTGACCAAAACCTAAATCGTCTTTATCAACCAACAAGCCCATCGCTTCCGTAAAGTCACCATTTCCATCAGGTATAAACCTTATATTGTCCGCATTTTGCACTTTAGACCATTCATTCATAACGAATGTGTCATTTACTGACATACAGATAATATCATCAACACCGTTAGCAAGTAATGTTGAATGTAGCTGATTAAAACGTGGTACATGTGCAGATGAGCAGGTTGGGGTATAAGCACCTGGTAGTGAAAATACGATAACTGTTTTACCACTAAATAATTCTGCGCTTTTTACATCTTTCCATGCATTATTTTGATAAGTGTGAAATGTAACGTCAGGAACACGTTGTCCTTCTTTATTTTCGAACATATTTCTTTCCTCAATTTTAAAAAAATCACTTCTGCTATGTGATGTTCGCAGTGTATGTATTATCTTACAATCTGTAAAACAGATTGTTTATATTGTTATATCCTATAAAATAGAACAAATGAAACTACCTACTATTAAACAACTATACTATTTTGTAGCACTCGAAAAGAACCAACATTTTGGTAAAGCTGCTAAAGAGTGTTTTGTCTCACAATCAGCATTTAGTGTTGCTATAAAAGAATTAGAGTTGCAATTAGGTGTGCAGCTTGTTGATAGAACGAATAAAAATGTCACTATCACTTTAACTGGACGAGAGGTGGCTACGCAAGCACGGCTGTGTTTACGAGAGATGGAGTATCTCACTGAAATTGCTCAGAGTAATAAAAAACCACTAACAGGAAAATTAAACCTTGGAGTTATCCCAACCATAGCACCTTTCTTATTACCTAAGTTGATGCCTTCCTTGCGCAAAGCTTACCCAGATTTACAATTGTATTTACGAGAAGCTACCACACTATCTGTACATAGACATTTAATGGATGGAGAGCTTGATCTAATACTAATTGCTTTACCCTATAAATTGAGCAATGTTGAGATAATGCCCCTCTTTAAAGATCACTTTGCATTAGCTTGTCATAAAGAAACAACTATTCTTAATCCTAAAAAATATGATATTAATACACTCCCTGCGGAGAGTATTTTATTGCTGGAAGATGGGCATTGCTTAAGAAATCATGCTCTCTCTGCTTGTCATATCAAAAGTCAAGATACTGTTAGTCGCTTTGCAGCGAGTAGTTTATTAACATTAATAGGCATGGTGGACTCAGATATAGGTATTACCTATCTAACTGAAATGTCGCAAGACTCGACACTATTACACAATACCAATGTGGTGACTTATCCCCTTGAAGACTTTAGTTATAGAGAAATTGGTTTAGCTTGGCGCAAAGGAAGTTCGCGTACAGAAGAATTTACTCTACTAGGTAAATTAATTCAGAGGATCTACGCTATCTCAGTATAGATAAGATAAAAACCTACTTATATTCATTCAGGTTCATTGCCTTTTTTCCATTTGATATTACAACCTAATGAAGCTAACTGCTCTGTTGGAGCTGGTTTACCTGCTAACAAAGCCGTAGTCGCTGCGATCATATCTTCCCCTGTAACAGGCTTATTATTTTTTGGACGTGAGCTATCAAACTGACCACGATAATATAACTTATGATTAGCGTCAAAAAGATAGAAATCAGGCGTACAAGCAGCTTGATAAGCCTTAGCGACATCCTGATTTTCATCATAAAGGTAAGGAAAGGTAAATCCGTACTCTTTTACACTTTCAGCCATTTTTTCTGGTGAATCATCAGGGTAGTTTTCCACATCATTGGCGTTAATAGCAATGACAGCTCCCCCCTTGTCAGAAAAATTCTTAGCAAACTGACTAAAAGCCTCTCGGATATGAACAACATAAGGACAGTGGTTACAAATAAAGGCCACTAAGACCACTTGAGATTTAAAATCAGTGAGAGAAATCAGCTTTCCTGTTGCAGGTTCTGGCAGTGTAAAGTCTGGCGCTTGTGTACCAAGGTCTATCATCACTGATGCTGTTCTTGCCATTTTATATCCCTGTTTTATTTTCCAAGTAAGGTTCTTATATCTGCGTCTGAAATACCTGACTCAGATTGCAACTGTGCGATATTAATCGTTCCTGTTGTTCTACGACTTAGTTTTCTCTTTTTACTCTTTTTTAAAGGTATTGCAGATAGCTCTCGCATTAAGCGATTGTAGTCTGTTCTTATGTTTGCAGTCTTATTCGTTTGAAAACGTCTTCCTGCTATCAACTTATTATTTTTTGTATAGCGATAATGTCCTGTAATACGGAAGGCAAAGAGTACATCCTCCATCTTAGGTCCGTATCCTATATTATGCACAATCATATGACGACGTGGATCAGATTTAGAGCGTTGTTCTACAACAACACCTATATGAGGCAAACTAGGTCCGACCATCCATGTTACTAAATCTCCAGGTTTATAATGGTTAGGATTATGTGATATTGGTAATGATGCGCCATGACGACGGAAAAATGCCTGTAGATTATAAACTCTGCGGTGATCTATATTTTTGTCTGGTGCTGATAGCTTCCATTTTTTCACCCGAGGATAATCATAGAAACCACCTTGTGACATATCTTCGTGAACTGCTTTCTGTAGATCAATTCCTAAACGACGGTATGAGCGAATAACCACATCTGTGCATACGCCGATATTTGCAGGCACATCGCCCCAAGGGTAACCTATTTTTACATAGCGCCCATCGTATCTCACACGTTGGCGAGTTCTTGCAACGGCTGCATTTGACAATAATTTTGCAAAAGACTGACTACTAGAACGACGACTACGCCGTGGATAATTTGGAGTAATACGTCTCACATAGCGTCTTTTAGAATACCTGTTTTTGGTATATCTCTTTTTAACATAACTCTTCTTAACATATCTTTTTTGATAGTTTCTTTTAGGATAAGTCTTTCTATATGTTGATCTATAAGGCTTTCTATATTTTGATCTATAAGTATTTTTTCTCAAGGTAGCTTTTCTATTTTTAACTACCTTTTTCAC
>CAZQTJ010000035.1:5001-10389 GCA_964596035.1 uncultured Cocleimonas sp.
ACATCGCGGCGACGACTATTAACCACTTGCGGTTTTTTATGTATAGTAGAAGCAGTGATTTTTTTTGTTTCTTTTTTAACCGTGTTACCTGAGCATGCTGTCAAAAACAAACCCATGATAATAAAAAGTAGTAAATATAGTCTTCGCATGATTTGATCCTTTTCCCCGTAAGCATTCATTATAGTACGCTTAATGGGCTTACTAATAGCTGAACAGCTAAGCATTAGAGCTTATACCTTTATGGTATTAAAGAATAATTATTAGCTTGCTTAGACGAATTCCAACAAGCATCGTATTTTATTATTTTCATTTACGGAATCCTTCATATATTTAAAAAATAGTTTACACTTTTGTAGTCCGTATGAAGTTTACGCAATACGGGATAGCGCGTTGCTACGACCTCCCGTATTCCGCTTAGGCTACATACAGGCTACGAAAATAGCCAATCAAAGTGTAAAACAACATATGAAGGATGCCTTATTTACAGTCTATATTTTCCAATATAGATAGATTACACATCCAAATTAGAGACTGAAAGTGCATTTTTCTCTATAAAATCTCTCCGTGGCTCAACTAAGTCTCCCATTAAGGTAGAAAACACTTCATCCGCTTGATATGCATCTTCAATTTTCACTTGGAGCATACGTCGTGTCTCAGGATCCATTGTTGTCTCCCAAAGTTGATCTGGGTTCATTTCACCTAGACCTTTGTAACGCTGAATACCTAAACCTCTTTGAGCTTCTTTCATCAACCATTCGATCACTTCATCAAAGCGTCCAACTTCTATTTTTTTCTCACCACGTTGTATCCACGAACCTTTAGAAAGTAAGCCATCTAGTTCCTTATTTAATTTTACTAAAGCCTGTAGTTCTGGTGACATAAATATATCTTTATCATAAAGTTGAATATTATCAACTCCATGTAATCTCATCGTAACTTCCAACACCCACGATTCATGAGCGTCATCTTTACGAGCTACTTGATAATGTCGAGTTCCGTTGAATTTTTCATTTAATGACTCACATGCTGTTGCTAACCATTTTTCTACATTTTCAGCACTAAAGTCATCCTTAAAGCCCATAGGGCTAAACAATAAACTTTCTAAAACATCAGCACTATAACGTTGAGATAAACGTCTAATGATATTATTCATACGAACAAATTGATTAGATAAAGTAGCTAAAGCTTCACCTTTAATGGGAGGTGTTCCTTCATTTAGGTATAAGCCTGCATTCTCCATCGCTAGGTTCAACAAGTATTCTTCTCTTTCAGCCTCATCTTTTAAGTAACGCTCTTGCTTCCCTTTTTTTACTTTATATAAAGGAGGCTGTGCAATATAGACATGACCTCTTTCAATAAGCTCTTTCATTTGGCGATAGAAAAAAGTGAGTAATAAAGTGCGTATATGTGATCCATCGACATCAGCATCTGTCATTATGATAATACGATGATAACGAAGCTTATCTGGGTCAAATTCTTCTGGGCCAATACCACAGCCCAAAGCCGTTATTAAAGTCCCTACTTCTGCCGACCCAAGCATACGATCAAAACGCGCTCTTTCAACATTTAGTATCTTACCTTTCAAAGGCAATATTGCTTGGCTTTTTCTATCACGACCTTGTTTGGCAGAACCTCCAGCAGAGTCACCCTCCACCAAGTATATTTCAGATTTAGTAGGGTCTTTCTCCTGACAGTCAGCTAGTTTTCCTGGTAAACCAGCAATATCTAAAGCACCTTTACGACGCGTCATTTCACGTGCTTTTTTAGCGGCCTCTCTTGCCCTACAAGCTTCAACAACCTTTCCGCTGATGATTTTTGCTTCAACAGGGTTTTCTAAAAAAAACTCACTCAACCTTTCACTCATTGCCGATTCGACAATACCGCGAATTTCAGAAGAAACCAGTTTATCTTTTGTTTGTGACGAGAATTTCGGATCAGGTACTTTTACTGATAAAACAGCAGTTAAACCTTCACGTATATCATCACCTGTTGGTGAAACTTTTTCCTTTTTAGCAATACCTTCTTTCTCTATGTATTGATTTAAGGTTCTAGTCAGTGAAGTACGAAACCCTGACAAATGTGTTCCACCATCTCGCTGGGGAATATTATTGGTAAAACAAAAAATATTTTCTCTATAAGAGTCATTCCACTGTAATGCTACTTCCACACCCACATCGTCTTTTTCTGTTTGTATATAAACAACATTATTGTGTAAAGGGGTTTTCTTACGATTGAGATGTTCTACAAAGGCTTGTATCCCGCCTTCGTATTCAAAAACTATTTGTTCGCCTTCACCCCGCTCATCTATGAGGTTAATTCTCACACCTGAGTTTAAAAAAGACAGCTCCCGCAGACGCTTAGCTAAAATATCGAAGCTAAATTCGGTTTGTGTGAAGGTTGTTTTGCTAGGAAGAAAGCGTATTTCTGTTCCCGTGCGGTCAGTGTCACCAATAACATCTAATGTAGAGGTTGGCGCGCCATCAGCATAGGTTTGGTAATAAATTTTTCCATTACGATGTATTGTCAGCTTAACTACTTCTGATAATGCATTAACAACAGAAACGCCTACGCCGTGCAAACCACCTGATACTTTATAGGAGTTGTCATCAAATTTTCCACCCGCATGAAGTATCGTCATGATAACTTCTGCGGCAGATATACCTTCACCTTCATGCAAGTCGACTGGAATACCTCGACCATCATCAGAGATTGCAACTGATCCGTCTAATTTTAGAACCACCTTAATTTCAGAACAGTGCCCAGCAAGCGCCTCATCTATTGAGTTATCGACAACCTCAAAGACCATGTGATGTAAACCAGTACCATCATCGGTATCTCCTATATACATTCCAGGGCGTTTTTTAACGGCTTCCAAGCCTTTTAATACTTTAATATTACTGGAGTCGTACATTTGCTCTTCAGCCATACCATTTATCCTTTTTTATATTTTTTTAGTATAGCATTTTTTGCCGAGTGTCTGTAGTGCTGACATATACTATTACGAGGACTAAAGTCTCCCTCTCGAAAAAAACCAAATATCTTACTCATAAAATTCAGAGCTTAGACTGCCCCCCATTGTGTTATGACTTGCTTCTAATACTACCCCATGTTTCACGTGAAACATTTTAGCTTTTTGCCGCCCTAATGCTTCCGATAAGACGGGTGCTGTTAGTATAATTTGTTGCTCCAACGAACTTAATGTATCAAGCAATATATCCTGATTACCCTCATCTAGCTCAGAGGTCATATCATCAACAATGATTAACCCTGATAATTTATCTCTCTGCTTTATTACATTGCTTTGTGCGAGCTGCAATGTAATCGCTATTAGCTTTAACTGTCCACGCGAAGCCGAGATGTTTGCGGGAACATTATCCAAGCCTATTTTCATATCCGATTTATGAATACCATACAAAGTTCGCTTCATTTTCAATTCTTGCGCCAGCTTGCTATGATAAAAATCCAGCGTGTTTAAACTATCAAGTGTATCTGTAGCAGAAAACCCATTCGTCAGCTTCAGGGAGATTTCACTTTCAGCTAATAACATCTTTCTGAAAAAATTAACCTCATCATCTAACAGTGAAATAATAGAGCAACGCTTCTTGTGCAATTTAGCTTGAGCAACAATTAACTCCTTCGTCCAATAATCAAAATCCCCGCCTACTTTTTGCAAGCGAAGAGAAGCATTCCTTTGTTTAAGTATTCGTTGATGATGCTTCCACAGCAAATGATATTCTGGAAGCAAATAGAAACCTACCCAATCCAAATAACTACGCCTCATTGATGGAGAACCCACGATGAGTTTTATTGAGTCGGGGTGGATAATGGTAACAGGGAGAAACTGACTAAGTTCTGCTTGAGAGCGAACATCTTGTTTATTTATTCTAATATGTGTTTCTTGAGATGATTTTTCTATACCTATATGCGAAGTAAGGTCGCCAGCTTTCAATCTAGAGGTGATCAAAAGCTTCTTTTCATTTTGCGTTATCACATCGCCTATCTTATGGGTTCTAAAAGAACGACCACTTGATAGAATAGAAAACGCCTCAACGATACTTGTTTTTCCCGAGCCATTATCACCAACAATCAAATTGAGCGATGGTGATAACGCTAAGGTCGCCTTCTTTATTTTTCGGCAATTTTTTATACTTATATCAACTAGCTTCATTTTACGCGTATAAAACCTACAACCTAATAGGCATTACAACATACTTAGTTGAAGCGTCACCCAAGACAGTCAGTAAAGCACTACTGTCTGGATTGCTGATATGCAATACAATTGTTTCTGAGTTTATATGGTTTACAGCATCTAATAAGTAACTTACATTAAAACCTATTTCCAATAACTCACCATTATAGTTCACATCCATTTCTTCCTCCGCCATTTCTTTTTCTGGGTTGGTTGAATGCAATGTCATAATGCCATCAAGAAAACGCAAACGAATACCCCTAAATTTTTCATTTGATAGTATCGCCACACGAGCAAGCGTATCCCTGAAGGTAAGTCGATCTAACTCTATTTGATAGGCACTAGAAGCGGGTATGGCAGCTTGATAGTCTGGATATTTTCCGTCGATTAGTTTTGAGGTGAAACGAATATTACCTTTCTTCACCCGAATATGGTTATCACTTAAATAAAGCGTCAGAGGCAATTCACTCGTTCCATCTAGCAATCGTGATAGTTCTAACACCCCTTTTCTCGGAATAATAATACTATTAGCTGAACCATTTGTGCTTTCATCACTTGCATATTCACTAATCGCCAGCCGATGACCATCGGTAGTGACTGTCTTAATTATATTTTTATTAACATCCAAATAAAGACCATTGAGATAGTAACGAACATCTTGATTAGCCATTGAAAAGGCGGTGTTGTCAAACAACTCTTTTAGACTCTTCTCAGGTATTGTGACCTCATGACTAAACTCAATATCATCCAATAAAGGGTAGTCTTCAGAAGGCAGGGTTGTTAACTCAAATCGACTCCGAACACCTTTTAGATACAATCTATTCTCATCTGTCTCTAGTAATATAAAGCACTCACTTGGCAATGCTTTACATATATCAAGCATTTTTCTAGCTGAAGTGGTAACAGACCCTTCTATATCAGGAATTATTTCAACGGAGCTTGATAGCTCAATTTCTAAATCAGTTCCTATAAAAACAATCTCTTTTTCTTTAACTGAAATATAGAGATTTTCCAATATTTTTTTAGTGTGTTTTTTCTCTATAGCCCCTATCACATGATTGAGCTGTTCTAGTAGCGTGTCTCTGGATATTGTAAGTTTCATAATTAATATTAAATCTTATATGGAGGGAAATTTATTGGTGACTACAACCTGAATCCGTGAGGTCACTACGGCACAGGACGCAAGCTATTGATTCATC
>CAZQTJ010000036.1:0-2273 GCA_964596035.1 uncultured Cocleimonas sp.
AAACAAGTATCCACCACCGTATCGGGGTTTAACGATAATGAGCTAATTTTTTGCTCTAACAACCACTCGGCAAAGTCTGGATAATCCGATGGCCCTTGTCCGCAAATACCGATGTATTTTTCTTGTTTATGGCAGGCTGTTATCGCCATTTCTAGCATTTTTTTAACGGCGGGGTTACGTTCATCAAACAGGTGCGCTATTAAGCCTGAGTCTCTATCTAAGCCTAAGGTCAGTTGCGTCATATCATTTGAGCCGATGGAAAATCCGTCGAAATATTCTAAGAATTCATCGGCTAAAACGGCATTAGAAGGTAGCTCGCACATCATCATGATACGCAAACCATTATCCCCGCGTTTTAGACCATTTTCTGCGAGTAGTTCGGTTACTTTTTCAGCTTCTTCTAGGGTGCGACAAAAAGGGATCATTATCTCAATATTGGTCAAGCCCATATCATTGCGCACTCGTTTTATCGCGGTGCATTCCAACTCAAAGCAGTCTCGAAATTCTGCCGATAAATAACGTGAGACACCACGGTAGCCGATCATCGGGTTCTCTTCGTGTGGCTCATAGAGATCACCCGCGAGCAGATTAGCGTATTCATTGGTTTTAAAATCGGACATCCGCACGATGACTGTTTTAGGTGCAAAAGCCGCGCCTAAGGTGCTAATTCCCTCGACTAAATTATCAACATAAAAACTCACAGGGTCAGCATAGCCCACTATTTTTTCATCAACTTTTTGTTTTATCGTATCGGGTAGATCGGCATAGCCTAATAATGCCTTGGGATGAACGCCAATCATATTATTGATGATAAATTCTAAGCGCGCCAAGCCTACACCTGCATTGGGAATTTGTGCAAAGGCGAAGGCTCGGGACGGATTTCCTACATTCATCATGACTTTCACAGGAAGTTCTGGCAATTCGCCTGTATCGGTTTTGATATGTTCAAACTCAAGCTTTCCAGCGTATACAAAGCCCGTATCACCACTGGCACAAGAAGCCGTCACCATCTGCCCTGTACTTATTTTCTCCGTAGCATCGCCACAACCGACAATCGCAGGAACGCCTAATTCACGCGCTATAATCGCCGCATGACAGGTGCGCCCTCCTCTGTTCGTCACAATCGCAGCGGCACGTTTCATTATTGGCTCCCAGTCAGGGTCTGTCATGTCGGTGACTAAAACATCGCCCTCTTGTATGTCATCCATCTGTTCAATACTTGCGATGACTTTCGCCACACCTTGACCTATTCTTTGCCCTATCGCCCGACCTTCAACTAAGCTATCGCCTTCCTCTTTTAAGCGATACCGCTCAACAATATTGCCTGTATTTTGACTTTCAACTGTTTCAGGTCGCGCTTGTACGATGTAGAGCTTGTTATTGCCACCGTCTAAAGCCCACTCTATATCCATCGGACGAGCATAATGCTTTTCGATCGTCATGGCTTGCTTGGCGAGTTCTTCTAATTGCTGATCATTAATACAAAATTTATTTCTACGCGCCTCCTCTACCTCACGAATAAGGCACGATTTATCATGCCCCGACTCATCGGAGTACACCATCTCAATGGCTTTTTCACCCAAGTGACGCTTTAAAATAGCAGGTCGCCCTGCTTCTATATTCGGCTTGTAGACATTAAATTCATCGGGATTAACCGAACCTTGCACCACGGTTTCACCCAATCCATAAGCACCTGTAATAAAGATAGCATCACGAAACCCTGACTCGGTATCGAGCGTAAACATCACTCCGCTTGCACCAATATCACTGCGTACCATTTTTTGGATACCTGCGGATAACAGCACTTTGGAGTGATCAAAATTTTGATGCACACGATAAGAAATCGCACGGTTATTATAAAGCGAAGCAAACACTTCTTTGATGGCAGCGATAATTTCATCCAAACCGCGAACATTCAAAAAAGTCTCTTGCTGACCTGCAAAAGAAGCATCAGGTAAATCCTCTGCCGTTGCCGAGGAGCGTACTGCAACGGCAAGTTCACCCCCTGATTCTGCCATCATTTGTTGATACGCCGTGGTGACATCATCCAATAAATCTTGCTGTAAACTGGCATCCATCACCCAGCCACGAATATTTTCGCCCGCCTGAGTGAGTGCGCCAATGTCATCAACATCCAATGTTTCTAACAAACTGTTTATGCGCTCAACTAAATGGTTTTTCTCTAAAAAGCCATGATAGGCATAGGTTGTCGTCGCAAAACCATTCGGTACAGACACGCCCATATTCGACAAACGACTAATCATTTCACCTAA
>CAZQTJ010000036.1:2373-10379 GCA_964596035.1 uncultured Cocleimonas sp.
TATTCGAACCACTTAACTTATAATTAGAAAAATAGCGATTGCATCCCGCAGAGCCACTTGCGCGTTTAGGATGAAAGTTTAAAGTGATACGTTTTGACAACCTTTTACTTAATGTACTGCCATTAACACTACTCAGTTGCCAATGCGTCCCCACTAATGATGGCGCACTTTTTACTCCACCACCGCATGAAACTAAGCCAATTGAGCTAGTGATTAATATTGCGAGAAGTTGTTTACTTATTTTCATTTTTTTTGCCTCTTGGTTTTAAACTATATTTACAACGATAGTACATATTTTACCGAAAACCATAGAAAATTTATCCGATAATCAGAAAAACTTATGAGACGGTTTAGAATTCTCAATAATTTGCGATAAATCATGCATAATTTATTTTAGATACACTATAAAGAGAGAAGCTTTACTACTTAAAACTCTACTCAAAAAAACAACAGGTAAAAAAATGTCTTGGGATGATAAGCGACCCATGTCGCCACACATACAAATTTATAAAATGCCCATTACGGCAAAATTATCCATCCTCCACCGTGGTACAGGTGCAGTATTATTTGCAGGTTTAATATTGATGATTTGGGTGTTGGCGGCAGCGGCAAGTGGCATTGACAACTGGCAAACAATGCAGAGTTTTTTATCCAGTTGGCTCGGGAAACTGGTGCTGTTTAGCTTCACTTTTTCACTCTATTACCACTTATGCAATGGCATCCGCCACCTTATGTGGGACACGGGCAAAGGGCTGTCACTTGAGGAAGTCCATTTCTCCGCCCGTATTGTACTCATCGCTACTGTCATACTGACTTTACTCACATGGATAATTGCCTAAATGAACGATTTACGCTCCCCACTCGCAAAGGTCAAAGGTCTGGGCGCATCCGCCGATGCTTCCCATCATTTTTGGCTACAACGCCTCACCGCATTAGCTTTAATTCCCCTCACGCTTTGGTTTTGCTTTAGCATTGCACTCTTAGCGGAGGCAAGTTATAGCAATGTACTGGCTTGGTTAGCCTCCCCTTTTAATGCGGTAATGATGATACTCATCGTGTTAATTTCATTTCAACATGCACAGTTAGGCTTGCAGGTGATTATCGAAGACTATATTGCAACATACCGTTACCGCTTAATGGCTATTCTAGCGGTTAAATTTAGCAGTTATTTTATGATGGCTTTGGGCGTATATTCCATTATCAAAATATCGTTTGGGGGACGCTAAGATGCAAATAAATGATTATAAAATAATAGAACATGAATACGATGTCGTTATTGTCGGCGCTGGTGGTGCGGGCTTACGCTCTACTTTGGGGATGGCAGCAGCAGGTTTAAGCACCGCTTGTATCACTAAAGTTTTTCCCACACGCAGTCACACCGTTGCCGCGCAAGGAGGCATGTCGGCGGCACTTGGCAATATGGGCGAAGATAGCTGGCAATGGCATATGTACGATACGGTAAAAGGGTCGGACTGGTTGGGCGACCAAGATGCGATTGAATATATGTGCCGCGAGGCAAAACCTGCCGTCATTGAGCTAGAGCATTTTGGCGTACCGTTTTCACGCACGGATGACGGCAAAATATATCAACGACCCTTTGGCGGTATGACCACGCATTATGGCGAAGGCGTTGCTCAACGTACTTGCGCCGCCGCAGACCGCACAGGTCATGCCATCTTGCATACTCTGTATCAACAATCTCTCAAACATAAAGCCGAATTTTTTATCGAATACTTCGCCACCGACTTAATTATGGAAGATGGCATTTGCAAAGGCGTAATGGCGTGGGATTTAACCACAGGAGAGCTACACTGTTTTCGCGGTCATCAAGTGGTATTAGCCACAGGCGGGAGTGGGCGCGTGTTCTTCTCCGCAACCTCTGCCCATACCTGTACTGGCGATGGTAGCGCGATGGTATTACGCGCAGGATTACCCTTACAAGACATGGAGTTTGTGCAATTTCATCCCACGGGTGTTTATGGTGCTGGTGTACTGATTACTGAAGGTGTGCGCGGTGAAGGCGGTTATTTAACCAATGCCACAGGCGAGCGTTTTATGGAACGCTATGCGCCTAATGCCAAAGATTTAGCCTCGCGTGATGTCGTCTCGCGCGCTATGACCATGGAGATAAACGCAGGGCGCGGTGTCGGTGCTGAGAAGGATCATATCTTCCTAAACTTACAACATCTAGGGCTAGATATTATCAATGAACGCCTCCCTGGTATTGCCGAAAGTGCGCGGATTTTTGCAGGCGTTGATGTCACCAAAGACCCTATCCCTGTACTGCCTACCGTACATTACAATATGGGCGGCATTCCCACCAATCATCACGGTGAAGTCGTCACACTTGAGGATGATAATCCCGATGCAACCGTCTCAGGCTTAATGGCAATTGGTGAAGCAGCTTGCGTGTCGGTGCATGGCGCTAATCGTCTAGGCTCTAACTCACTGTTAGATATTATCGTCTTCGGGCGTGCCTCTGCCATCCGAGCGGCGGAGCTAATCACACCCAACACACCACATCTAGCGCTTAAAGAAGGTACATTCGAACAACTATTAAGTCGATTCGATAAAACCCGCAACGCATCGGGAGAGCTTTCCACCGCCAGCATCCGCGAAAAAATGCAACGCACCATGCAAAAATATGCCGCCGTTTTCCGTACAGGTGACTCCCTACAAGAAGGCGCAACAAAAATGCAAGAAATTTTCGCAAGCTTCGAGCAAGTCGGCATAAGCGATCGAGGGATGCAGTGGAATACCGACCTGCTTGAAACCTTAGAATTAGAAAACTTACTCGCGCAAGCACAAACTATTATCAACGGCGCACTGCAACGTCAAGAAAGCCGTGGCGGACATGCCCGTGAAGACTTCCCCGACCGTGATGATGAAAACTGGATGAAACACACCCTCGCATGGGTGAATCAACAAGGCGAAGTGCGTTTCGATTCGCGCCCTGTGCATATGTACACACTCAGCGATGATTGTGACGTGATTCCACCGAAAAAGCGCGTTTACTAGGAGCAGTACATCATGGCTGAATTTAAACTACCCGCAAACTCCATTGTAAGAAAAGGCAAAAGCTTTAGCGCCCCCGCAGGTGCAAAAAATATCAAAAAATTCATTATCTATCGTTACGACCCCGCAACAGGCAAAAACCCTAGCACCGATAGCTATGAAATTGACATGGATGATTGCGGGCCGATGGTGCTAGATGCGCTACTAAAAATTAAAGATGAAATTGACTCAAGTGTCGCCTTTCGTCGCTCCTGCCGCGAAGGAATCTGTGGCTCTTGCTCCATGAATATCGACGGCGGTAACACTCTAGCTTGCACCAAACCCATCGCAGAAATTGAGGGCGATGTGGCTATTTATCCGCTACCTCATCAAGCCGTTATCAAAGATTTAGTCTCCGATTTAACAAACTTCTACGCACAATACGCCTCGATAAAACCGTGGATGCAAACCGACGCGCCCGTATCCCCCGACAAAGAACGCCTACAATCCAAACAAGACCGCGACAAACTCGACGGACTTTACGAATGCATACTCTGCGCCTGTTGCTCCACCAGTTGCCCCAGTTATTGGTGGAATAGCGACCGCTATCTAGGACCCGCCGCTTTATTAAACGCCTATCGCTGGATAAATGACTCACGCGACGAAGCCACAGGCGAACGTCTTGATGAATTAGAAGACCCGTTTAAACTGTACCGCTGTCACACCATCATGAACTGCACCGAAGCTTGTCCTAAAGGATTAAATCCCGCCAAATCCATTGCTAAAATAAAATCACTGATGATTAAACGGAAAATGTAAAATGCACACACCTGACGCTTTTAAAGTTAGCGATGAAAAAGAAATATTTTCCTTCATCAAAACCAATGCCTTCGGACAACTTATCTCTTTTGTTGAAGGGCGACCTTGCGTATCACACCTGCCCTTCCTTCTCAGCCAAGATAAAAAGTCACTAATTTGTCATCTTGCAAAAGCCAATCCTCAGTGGAAAAATATAGAAGCACAGGAAGTATTAATTACCTTCCAAGGCGCACACGGCTATGTCTCGCCCGCTTGGTACAAAACTAAAGGCGTACCTACTTGGAACTATCAAGCCGTACATATTTATGGCAAAGCGGAGATTATTACAGAAGCAGAAAAACTGGCACAGATAGTGGAAGAACTCACAAATAAATATGAATCAAACCGTAAAAAACCTTGGAAACCTGAATACAGAGAAGCAATGCTAAATGCTATTATAGGCTTGAAAATAGACATTACCGAGATACAAGCCCAGTATAAACTGAGCCAAAATCGTTCGAAAGAAGATCAACAACAAGTGATTAATGAGAATCAAAAAATAGGTGAGACAGCATTGGCAAAAGCAATGAAAAAATCTAATGAGTGAATCATCTCAACTAAAATGGCGCTGTCGCCGTGGTGTAAAAGAACTGGATGTCGCCCTCTGTTTTTATATGGACACACACTATAAAAAAGCCAGCAGAGAAGAGATCAGCACTTTCAAGCAACTATTAAACCTAGAAGACCCTATCCTCTACTCCATGCTTTTAGGCGATATAAAAGCAGACGATAATAAACAAAAAGAGCTACTCATTAAATTACGACACTGTGGAAGTGTTAACAAATTTTTCACAAAGAGCGTGCCTATAAATAGTTAGCATTATGTTAAACTTTAGGCATGAAGAAAACTGCCCACAAATTCCGTCGTTTACTCGCCTTTGGTATTGCCTTGGCAACTTTGTTGTTATTGCTTTTTATCTTCTTCGCTACACGTAGCGCATTAGATGTTTGGGAGCGTCTGCAAGGTTTACCTGCTGCCTTCTTTTATGGCTATCTTGCTTTAATTGCTTTTGTTATATTATTCAGCATTTGGATTATCGTTAAGCTCCTACGCCCTGCTCGCAATAAGGCTATTATCAATGAATACGAAGACATTGATCAAGAGACAGTATTAAAAGAGCTTGATGATGCTCAAAAAAAAGGCTTAGATACGAGTGAGCTACAGCGTGAAATTGAGGTATTAGAAGAAAGAAAAAAAAGTGGCTCTATTTATGTTTCTGTATTTGGCGATGTCAGTACGGGCAAATCATCTATCATCAAAACACTGCTTCCAGAAGCTGAGATTCTAACCGATGTGCGCGGGGGATCAACCCAAGAAATTAATGAATATACATGGACTTCACGCTCTGGCGATCAATTAATTCTTACCGATCTACCAGGACGTAGCGAGGCTGAGGGTAGTTTAGACGAAATCGTACACAATGAAGCGGTACGCTCTCAAGTGGTCATTTATGTCACCGACTCTGATCTTTCGCGCAGTCAGTTTAATGATATTTTAAATTTACGCAGTTATGGTAAACCGATGATTGTCGCGCTAAATAAAAGTGACCGCTTTAATGATGAAGACAAAAATTTACTAGCAACACGTTTTAATCAGCAATTTAAAGACGATACTAAAAGCAAAAGTAAAGACAAAGCCATTCAACTGGTTTTCATCCAATCGGGCGGTACAGAAGAAGTTGTACGTATTTACCCTGATGGGCGCGAAGAGAAAACAACCCGCCCTCGCAAGGCGGATGTTTCTAGCTTGGCTCATGCCTTACAAGACGAGATAGACTCCCAAAGTGAACTTTTAGAAAACCTGCGTGATGCCAGTGTGTTTGTTTTGGTCAAGCAAAAATTAGATCATAAAAAAATTGCTTTTCGCAAAACAAAAGCAGATGACATTGTACGTAGCTCAACACGTAAAGCAGTATTAGGCGCAATGGCTTCTGTTAGCCCTGGCACAGATTTAATCATCCAAGGTGTTTTAGGCACACAGATGGTGAAACAGTTATGCGAGTTATACGGTGTTTCAGTGCGCCAATTAGACATCGACAAATTTTTTAGTTTTAGCCAAGGGCAAGTTAAAAAAAGCGTGCCTTTATTACTGATGGTTGCAGGTAATGGCATGAAGGCTTTTCCTGGTATTGGCACAGTGGTCGGCGGGGCAACACATGCTGTCGCCTATGGTTTAATTTTTGATGCTTTAGGTAACGCCGTTGCTAAAACATTAGAAGAACGCGGACAATTACGGGCTGCACCTGCTGCCATTACTTTTAAGGAGATGCTGAGTGAAAATTTGGAAGGACGTGCAAAGTTATTTGCCAAAATGGTTCTCGATAACAGAAAAAAATAAGCCAAACGAGACACCTTCAGAAAAAATAGAAGAAACAGAAAAAACAGGAGACACTCATCTAGGGCTTGCCAAAGAAAGCTTACAACAGTTACTCGACGATACTCGTGTGCCTGACAAGGTACGCGACTCCTTGCGTGAAGATTATCAACAATTACGCTCGATGCTCTCCAAAATAGAGCAAGGGCATTTGCATGTCGCTGTGTTTGGGCGCGTGAGCGTCGGCAAATCATCGGTACTGAATGCCCTACTCGGTCGTGAAGCATTTAGTGTCAGCATTCTGCATGGCGAGACCACCACCGCCTCAATGAAAGAGTGGCAAGAAATTGATGCAGGCGGGATTTATCTTATTGATACCCCCGGCATTAATGAAATAGATGGCGAAGAGCGCGAGCGTTTAGCCCATGAGGTTGCTGGTCGTGCCGATTTATTGCTCTTTGTGGTTGATAGCGACTTAACCGAGGTAGAGCTGTTAGCACTTAAAAGTGTCGCCGAATCGAACCGCCCTATTATTCTCGTAGTGAATAAGTCGGACCAATATAACGAGTCCGAACTATTGCAACTGCGTAGCATTATTCGTGAACGTGTCACAGGCTTAATCGCCCCTGAAAATATCGTCTTTGCCGCCGCATCTCCTGCGATACAAACCATTATTATGGTCGATGAAGACGGTAATGAACAAGAATCCAACCGCCAGCGCCCTGTTGATATTATCAACTTAAAATCTCGTTTATGGGACATTATCGAAGCAGAAGGAAAAACTTTATCGGCTCTAAACGCTTCACTATTTGCAGGTGATTTAAGCGAACAAGTAGGGCAACGCATTCTACACGCACGCCAAGATATGGGCGAGAAAACCATAAAAATGTACTGCATGGGCAAAGGCGTAGCCGTCGCACTTAACCCTATTCCTGTTGCTGACTTAGTTGCAGCAGCGGCAATTGATGTAGGAATGATTATCCATTTATCAAAGATTTACGGTTTGGATATGTCAAAATCTGAGGCAGGAGACTTGATAAAGACCATTGCCGCACAAATGGTCTTATTATACGGCGCATTTTGGGTCGTACACGTCGCATCGTCGGCACTTAAAATTGGTACGGTAGGTTTATCAACCGTTATCACCGCAGCTACACAAGGCGCTATCGCATGGTATAGCACCCTTATTATCGGACGTGTGACAGAAACCTATTTAGCAAAAGGTAAATCGTGGGGCGATGTTGGCCCTAAGTTAGCGGTACAAGAAATTCTTGATAGTCTTGACCGTGACTCGGTAATGAGCGAAGCAAAAGAAGAGATCATGCGTTACTTAAAAAAAGGAAAATAATGAACAACCGAAAATTAATTCGAGTCCTCGCTACTTTAGTCGTTGCCGCTGGTGTTGGTGGCTACAACTATTTAACCAAAGATAAAAATTATAACGAAAACACCAACACAACCACTAATAGCCAAAGCGCAAAAGCCCCAAGCCTTGCCAACCAAGAGCAAACGCTTCAACGCATTAGAAAAGAACGTAAAAACCCACGCGCAAGGTTCTGGCTAGAAACAAAAGGGCAAATCGTTAAAGTATTAAAAGACGATACTAAAGGTAGTCAACATCAAAAGTTTCTCTTAAAAGTCGCCCCTGATATTACCTTATTAGTTGCACACAATATTGACCTAGCAAAACGTGTACCAGTCACCCAAGGAGATCATGTGAAAATTCGCGCCCGCTATGAATGGAACAATCGCGGCGGCGTATTACACTGGACACATCACGACCCTAAAGGTAGAAAAGAAGGTGGCTGGATTTATGCTGGTGGGAAATTTTATAAATAGC
>CAZQTJ010000037.1:0-10274 GCA_964596035.1 uncultured Cocleimonas sp.
TGGTTGGGCTAAGGAACGCTAAAGTAGGAGGTAATATACTAGGAGCTTGTCTGAGCATAGAGAGCCTGCTACAAAAAATCTGAATTTGGCTAGATTTACCCCTAATTTTCGTTAAATAGCGCAACTATTCGCCTCAAATTAGTGAAAAATCTAGCTCAAATCAGCTTTTTCTCGCGACGACTTCTATTCTCAGACAAGTTCCTAGTGGGGAAAATATTTAAATCTTAGGGGTAATAATCTTGGGGTTGATAGTCTGAATCTCATATTCTACTGCACCCGTTTGTCCTTTGTCTTTCTCCCCCTTTTTAAAGTCCACTATCGTTTGATACAAGCCCTGAACGACCATCGCCATTCCTGCATAATTTAATTTGTCAGCAGTGTCATTCTCCGTATTATAGTTTTTATTCCGATAAGACCATGTATCTGTAATCATTACTGCTGGAAAACCATGTGCCCAATAACTAATTTGATCTGAATTCGCAATGTTAGGAAAATTTTCAGGCGCATTAATAGATCTAACATCCAAAGAGCTGATTTTCTTAAAACTTTTCTTCACTGCTCTAAGCTCAAGAAAGTCCTGAAAATGACTACTAATATTTATAAAATTTCCAGTTGTTGGATAAACCAATTTCATAAAAGAAAAAGGATATTCTTGCGAATTAGATTTATTAGAGAAAAAGCCCACACTATCTACCGAGATCATTAACTTTACTGCGCGATTCTTTTTCTTGAGCATCTCGGCATGTTTGAAACTTCCCATATCCGATGTACCTAATACCGAGCCTTCTGATAAGGCATAAGCAACCAGTTCTACACGTATAGGGAGATCCTTTTCTATAATAGATAAGGCTTTAGCTAATTCTATTAAAACAGAGACACCGCTGGCATTATTATCTGCTCCAGGAAATGCATTTCTAGTATCGTAATGAGCGCCTATAACAACGGTCTCAGCCGTAGCAGGCCCTAGCTTGAATATAATATTACTAAAACTACCCGCCATTGTTCCAAATGCTTGGTAGCGTGGTTTTTTTCCTATTAAGCGCCCTGCCTCGGTTAACTGACGATAGATATAATGAGCAGCGGGACGGATACCCTCAAACTCAGGTGTACGAGGAGCATAAGTTTTGGATAAGGCATCGACATGATCTTTTAATTTACCTTGGTCTATTTCGGGCACACTACTGCTATTAAAGAAAGAAAAAACTGGCTGTGTCACGCCAAACCAGAGAAAAAGACTTACCAAGAAAAAAACAATAAGCCAATCAAACGTTTTATTTATTATTTCTACAAACATAAGTAGTGGTACTTCCTTGCACCTTAAAGCAACCATAAAAAGATGGGCTTTATAATTAACAGACAGATTAGGAGTGATGTTGATAATACTATGACTGTGTACAATCTAACATTACCTTATCACTGCTGGTTTTTTTATCCCGATGACTGGGAAATGCTTTTAAGACTACCTGAATCCGTGAGGTCAATGCGGATAACAGGTAACTTCTCATAATCAACAAACGGAGTGAAAGCTATGATTAGCTTAATTCTGTTATATTTCCGTCGATCTTCCTACTCGCCTCGTCTCACGACATCGGGAGATGAGGCGAAGCTAAAGCATCACTTCCTCAAACAGGTGATTTTGCTTATCTAGTAAGGAAATTTTGTAGGTTGGTGCTGAGGTACGAAGCCCAACAAGACTATTTATCAAACAGTTCAATTCATTGACTTTGAAGATGCCTGCTAGTTATGAGAAGTTGCCTGTGCCGTAGTGACCTCACAGATTCAGGTTCAAAAACATAAACATTTAAATAGAATGCGTGGGAGTGCGCCTAATCTCAAATAGATTAATTTCAGGCATAAAAAAAGGCTGATAAAAATCAGCCTTTAAAATATACCGTGCTAAAAGTCTTACATCGAAGTAATACGACCACTCAAACGACTTTTATGACGTGCAGCTTTATTCTTATGAATTAAGCCTTTGCTAACCGCTTTATCTAAAACAGGAACAACTGCTTTAAAAGCAGCCTGAGCAGTTTCTTTTTCGCCAGCTTCAATCGCATATACAACCGACTTAACAACTGTACGCATTCCTGAACGTTGGTGTTTATTTCTCACACGACGCTTCTCAGACTGACGTGCACGTTTTTTTGCAGATGTAATATTTGGCAAAATTCTTCTCCCAGAAGGGCTTTGTTTAAAATAAGAGGCGCATTATGCCAAGTATAAAACTAGACATCAACACTATTCTTGCTGTTTTTTTGTTGATATTCATATCAACAAAGTTTTAATCCTTGCAGACAAGAAAGCCTAGACTTATATCTAAGAGCTTGCCCGAGAATAGAGAGCCTGCTACAAAAAATCTGAATTTGGCTAGATTTCTCCCTAATTCTCGTTAAATAGCGCAACTAT
Organism: uncultured Cocleimonas sp.; assembly: GCA_964596035.1. Lineage (GTDB taxonomy): Bacteria > Pseudomonadota > Gammaproteobacteria > Thiotrichales > Thiotrichaceae > JAGLBW01. The sequence goes on from CAZQTJ010000037.1 coordinate 2,407, forward strand.
TCGCCTCAAATTAGTGAAAAATCTAGCTCAAATCAGCTTTTTCTCGCGACGACTTCTATTTTTGGACAAGCTCTTAGGCTTTCTCACTCATCACATATAGATGAAAAGGCTTACATCATACCGCCCATTCCACCCATGCCGCCGCCCATATCAGGTGCAGCCATTGCCGCATCTTCTTGAGGTAGGTCAGCTATCATAGCTTCTGTCGTAATAATCAATCCAGAAACGGAAGCCGCATGTTGTAGCGCTGCACGTGTTACTTTTGTTGGATCAAGAATACCCATTTCGATCATATCGCCATATTCAGCAGTGCGCGCGTTATAACCATAAGTACCTTCACCTTCTGCTACTGCATTCAATACAACAGAACCTTCATCACCTGCATTGGTGCAGATTTGACGCAAAGGCTCTTCCATTGCACGACGAGCGATATTAACACCCATATCTTCGTCTGCGTTTTCGCCTTTCATATCTTTGATAGATGCAGCCGCACGAACGAGAGCAACACCACCACCTGCAACAACGCCTTCTTCAACTGCTGCACGTGTTGCGTGTAGTGCATCTTCAACACGGTCTTTCTTTTCTTTCATCTCAACTTCAGTTGCTGCACCAATTTTAATAACCGCAACACCACCTGCTAATTTAGCAACGCGTTCTTGAAGCTTTTCTTTATCATAATCAGAGGTTGTGGTTTCAATTTGCGCACGGATCATAGCAACACGATCTTCGATGGCTGTTTTGTCGCCTGCACCATCGATAATAGTTGTGTCATCTTTAGTAACAGTAATGCGTTTTGCTTGTCCTAGGTCGTCCATTTCTAACGTCTCAAGACTCATACCCACTTCTTCTGAAATGACTTTAGCACCTGTTAGAATCGCAAGGTCTTCTAACATTGCTTTACGACGATCACCAAAACCTGGGGCTTTAACTGCGGTTACTTTAACGATACCGCGCATATTGTTTACAACTAATGTTGCTAATGCTTCGCCTTCAATATCTTCTGCGATAATCATAAGAGGCTTGCCAGCTTTTGCTGCGCCTTCTAGTGCGGGTAGCAAATCACGAATATTTGAGATTTTCTTGTCATGCAGTAGAACAAATGGGTCGTCCATATCTGCGCACATTTTTTCTTGGTTATTCACGAAGTAAGGAGAAAGATAACCGCGATCAAACTGCATACCTTCAACAACGTCTAATTCGTTTTCTAAAGAATTACCTTCTTCAACCGTGATAACACCTTCCTGACCTACTTTATCCATTGCATCTGCAATAATTTGCCCAATAACGGTATCAGAGTTTGCCGAGATAGAACCAACCTGAGCTATCGCAGAACTGTCGGCACAAGGGGCTGACATTTCTTTTAGCTCTGCTACCGCAGCTATAACTGCTTTATCAATGCCGCGCTTAAGATCCATTGGATTCATACCCGCTGCAACTGACTTCATACCTTCACGTACGATAGCTTGCGCTAGTACGGTTGCAGTCGTTGTGCCATCACCTGCAATATCGTTAGTTTGTGAAGCAACTTCCTTCACCATTTGCGCGCCCATATTCTCGAACTTGTCTTCTAGTTCGATTTCTCTTGCAACTGACACACCATCTTTTGTGATGGTTGGCGCACCAAATGACTTTTCTAAAACAACATTACGCCCCTTTGGACCTAATGTTACTTTTACTGCATTTGCTAAAATATTTACACCGCTCACCATACGTGTGCGAGCATCATCACCAAAACGTACTTCTTTTGCACTCATTCTCTGAATCCTTTGATTTATTCTTAAATAATACCTGAATCCGTGAGGCTAATGCGGATATGAGGGATAAGATATTGGTTTCACAGTGGAATTGAAAAATCTTAGCTTCACCCGTAGGTTAAGCGGGTATTTTTCAAACCACTGTGGAATCAATAGCTTGTTTATCATGCCGTAGTAGCCTCGCGGATTCAGGTAATAATGAATAGTGCCGATTTTTTATTATTAACGGCCACTATCGTTTTAAACATATTTAGCCTTCAATAACCGCTAAAATATCTTCTTCTTTCATCATTAATAATGTTTCGCCATCAACTTTTACTTCTGTGCCAGCGTACTGACCGAATAAAACGTTGTCTCCAACTTTCACATCCATCGCGCGAACATCACCCGAGTCTGTGATTCTACCGTTACCTGCTGCGATAATTTCACCTGCATTTGGCTTTTCTGTTGCGTTATCAGGGATAATAATTCCACCTGCACTTTTACGTTCTTCTTCTGTACGACGTACAAGCACGCGATCATGCAAAGGACGAATTTTCATATTTTTACTCCATACATTTATTAGTGTTTTGAATAACTATTTTGAGAGCACTCTTTAAGAAAAAAAAAGGGGGGGGGGAAGTATAATTAACCCCCCCTATTATTAGCACTCTCATCCAACGACTGCTAATAATAGGGGTGGCTTTTATGAATTCAAGAGATATTAAGAGATTTTTTAGAAAAGTTGGACACTTATCTCAATAGAATTGCTAACAGGACTTAATCACGCTTTAAACGATCATCTTCTTTTTTTACAAACTCACCTTCATAGGTGTTGTCATCATACCTTGTATTTCCTTCGTGGCTCGAAAAACCACCCATTCCTGCGCTCATTCTCCCACTAGAACGAGCCATAATATATTTCGCCAATGCTTTTCTGGTAAAAGGAATAAGACAAGCAAAACCCATAGCATCAGTAACAAACCCTGGGGTCATTAACAAAGCACCACCGACTGCAAGCAAAATACCTTCGATAAGTTCTTGTGCTGGGAGAGTGCCTGAAGCTAAGTTATTTTGAAAACGTGACAAGGTAGAAAGCCCTTGTTGACGTAAGAGAATAGCGCCAATGATTGCCGTTGCTAGTATCAATAGTATGGTAGGAAATGCGCCGATAACCGAGCCAACTTGAATTAAAAAATAGATTTCAATAATGGGAACAACAAGAAATAAGACGATAAATATGTGAGATGCACGCAAGGTTAGGCCACCTGATGATTAGAATTAATTAAACCCTTAATCCGTGAGGTCACTACGCTACAGGATGCATTGACCTCACGGATTCAGGATTAACTAATAGCATGGCTACTTTTTTGGTTTTTTCAAGCTATTGTCTAAGCAATATCTTCAATAGGAAAGGGCTTGCCGCAATGATAACCTTGCGCATAATTCACGCCCATTTTTTGCAGGAGTTTTACCGTTATTTCATTTTCAACTAGCTCGGCAACGGTACGTAAATTCATGACCTGACCGACTTTATTAACACCGTCAACCATTGCTGCGTCTATTCTGTTTTTGCTCATATTACGAATAAACGTCCCATCAATTTTTAGGTATTGCAAACTAAGGTCGCGCAAATAATTTAATGAGGAGAAACCACTACCAAAATCATCCAGAGAGCCACTGCAACCCAAGCCAGACAACTTCTTCAGCATCCCTTGTGTTTCTGAAAAATTAGCTAACGCCACACTTTCTGATATTTCAAAACAGAGATTACTCGGGTCAACTGCTTTATCATCAAGCAGTGTACTGACAAAAGAAATAAAGCTTGCATCTAAAACAGTGTCCGCAGAAATATTAATAGTGAATAAACGATTTTTTTGCCCATAATTATTCGACGCTATAATGTCTATCGTTTTTCCTACAACCCAACGATCTATCTTTGACATTAAGCCTAAACGTTCCGCAGAGGGCAAAAAACTACCTGGTGATAGTAACTCACCTTCATGTTTCATCCTCACTAATACCTCATACTGATCACTGCTATCAGGATCACTTTCATCAAGGGAAACTATAGGCTGAATATAAAGAACAAATTGATCGCTCTTTAAAGCTTGATTAATCGACCTATCCCAATTCTCCGTTTTTTCTTTCTCTGCATTATTAGCATCGATAGGTTTATCACCCATATTTTCAATATAAAGCTGATTACGCCCACCCTGCTTTGCTTTGTAGCACGCTTTATCTACCTTTATCATTAGCTCACTACGGTCTGAAACTTTACAAGTAGAGTCAAATTCTATTGCGCCGATACTCACACCGACTGAGAAACTATTTTGCTGCCAAGTAAAGCGATAATTACGTATATCTTCTAAGATACGATTACAGATTCGACGAGATGTTTCTAGCTCACATTTTGGTAATAAAACAGCAAATTCATCTCCACCGACACGCGCTAGTTTGTCGGATGTACGTACACTTTTACTGAATATATCGGAGACCTGTTTTAATAACTCATCGCCTGCCGCATGACCACACACATCATTTACTACTTTAAAATGATCTAAATCCATATAGCATAATACGTGCCGCTGAGTTGTACCTGTTGAATTGGACAACAAATTATCCAAGGAGCGTTGAAAGCTATGACGATTAATAAGTCCCGTAAGAGAGTCAACAGAAGCTTGACGATAGAGCTGACTCATCATCTTTTTTTCTTCTGTTAAATCTTGCATAATTAAAATAACGAAAGTAACTTTCCCTTTACTATCTTGCACGGGAGCTGTTTTAAGTTTTATATAACGTTGCTCATTCTCATTATTAAATAAGGTAATATCATTAAATCCAGATGGTGTTATCTCATTATGAAACTGTTTTTCAAGCGCATCTTTTAGAACAAAGTTAGCTCTTTTAGATTCATACTTGTTAATTAACGTATAAATCAACTCCCCTCTTAAGTCCCCTCCTTTATATCCAAGAATATTCATTGCGGTCGCATTAATATACTCCACCTTAAAGGATTCATTAATACGAATAATCCCTCCTGCTGCCGCACTCAAGAAATTCTCTGTATTGGCAAAGGACATATTCACGTCTTGGCTAGTAATACCCATAACGTCCTGACTAAGGATTGATTTATAGCGCCCTCTAAAAAGGATGGCACCAAAAACAAGCACTAAAAGCAGAAGTACCGCTTGCAACAAGGGGAGAAACACAGGTATTCCTGACACAAGGCTGTTACCTTGGTTATACAGAACTTGCCAAGTGGCTAACAAAAGACTAAGCACAAATAATGTAGCAATACTTACTACAGAAACCCTACCGTCTACGACATCCATTCTATTAGATTTTATTATTTTCATTATTTTCATCTTAAATGGTGGCTAGGAGGCTATCCGAGAATAGAACAAGCTCCTAGTAAACAAATTTACGCCTAATAATCGCACAAAAACAAAGCACATATCCAGAAAGATAAGGGTAATTCCGACGAAAAGCACTCTCCTCATCAACCTCAAAAAAAGAAAAGTTAAAAACCCACAAAATATTACCTGAACCCGTGATAAATCAACAGCTTGAGCTATGTGCTGTAGTGACCTCACGGATTCAGGTATTAATACTTAAAAAATCGTAAACACATATTTACTAATAAAATTATAAAAACAACATTAACTTGAAAATAATTAATAATATTATTAATATATAAAAAATCGACCGCGTATTAAGATCTATAGATATATTAAATGTATTTTAAATATTAAAGTCATACTATCAATTTAATATCTTATCAATACTTAATGATAAATTATCAATAAAAGGAAAAGAAATGTCTTTCAATATAGAAAATTTAAGTTTTTTAGAGTTAGTTCAGCTACAAGAAGATATAGCTTCACTCATCAAAAAAACAGAAAAAGCTGAAAAGGCTAATTTACGCAAACAAATGGAAGCTCTTGCAAAAAAGTCGGGCTTTACCTTTGATGAAATTATAACAGGAAGTAAAGCTAGCAAAAAAACCAAAGTGAAGCCTAAATATGCAAATCCAAGTGATCCAGAACAAACATGGACGGGTAGAGGCAGAAAACCTAAATGGGTTGAAGCAGCGTTACTAGCAGGAACAGATATAAATGACTTATTAATATAAGCCATATGATTGAAGATACTACTTTTTAAATTCCATTTGAAACCAATATTTTACCCTCAATTATCGTAACTTCCCATCAACCTGAATCCGTGAGGTCAATGTGGATTCAGGTACAACTACAACTCAATAGCCACCCGCAATATTCTGCCTTCTGCCTCCCCAGAACACCCATTTAATCAAACCATCATGACTTCTTTTTCCTCTGCTAGAAGCTTTAGGATCGTTATGTAGAATAGAGACTATATAGGTTTTACCATCGGCGGATTTCACATAACCCGCAACACCACGTACATTTCTTAATGTACCTGTTTTAAAGAAGCCTCGACCACTCACAGGAGTTGAGCGTAGACGCCTTTTCATTGTTCCGTCTACGCCTGCTATTGATAATGAATGCATAAATAAATCACGATAAGGGCTACGGTAAGCATCCATCAGCAAGTCCGAAACATGCTTCGCACTAATACGTGCATAACGACTTAAACCAGAACCATTTTCGATACGTAACTCGGGAAAATTTAAGCCTCGTTTTCTTAACCAATCCCCCACAGCTTCCGCCCCTTTGCGTGGCGTACCTGGTGCCCCATAATATTTAGCGCCAATCGACAACAGCAACTGACGTGCCATGACATTATTACTATCTTTGCCCAGATTTGGTAAAATCTCAGCCAAGGTATGTGAGTTAAACGTCACTAACTTTTTAGCATGCTTTGGTGTGCGACCGACTCCAAAGCTCACATTTATATGACCTTTTAACTCATCTCGCCAAATACCATTGATCGCACTGTATAACATGTTAGCAGGGTCTGTCACCGCACGAGAATAAGTCCTTGTTCCACAACGAGACGAGAAAGTCCCTCTAAAACTCACAACTACTTTTCCACCACGGCGACTAACACCAATTCTAGGACGACAACCACGACGCACCTTGCGCATCTTATTTGTCACGACTAAATTGTGAGCAGGGGTTGATGCCTTTGCAACCACACGCTTGCCGCGTGCGCTTACCGTAAAATAACTAATGCGCTCATTAAACAATAAAGCATCAGGTTGTGCGTTATAACTACTATATGGTTTACCGTCAAACGCCCCTGGGTTAATGGCAGGCACATTAAAATACGTATTATCAAAGATTAAACGCCCTTGAATACTGTGAATACCACGACGACGTAGTTTATTAAGAAGACTCCGCAGATCAGCTGTTTCAAAATCAGGCGCGCCATAACCTTTGATATAAACGTCGCCTGTTAAGCGGCCTCTCTGTATTTTACCCGTGGTAAATACATCAACTGGCCAACGATACTGAGGCCCTAACACCCCAAGAGCCACATGCGATGTCACTAACTTCATCACTGAAGCAGGCGTACGTGCTTGATTTTCATTAAATGCTAATAAAGGTCGAGGAGATCCTATTGCCTGAACATAAACACTCATACCATAAGGAGATATATGAGATTTTCTTAAAATATTTTTTATTTCAGGGGGGAGTTGATTGTAGATTGCTTGCTGTTGTGCATTAACAACTGGAATTGCCCCTGCTAAAAGCAAAAAAAGTGAAATCAAAAATACTTTAATTTTATAATAATTCATTATGTTAGCGCCCCTTTTTGATCTTCTATCATAGATTAGCTAACCAAATAATGATAAGCAAATAGAAAATATAATGCTAGAAAGCCAGAATTTCATACTCCTCCCCAATCTTGGAATATAAAAAGCTCTCAAATTGTCGATACATTGTTACTTTTATCATTTATATAGAAGCTGAACAAAGGGCATTAGTTCATAAATATTCGTAACTTAGACCATCAAACTAAGAAAAAGCAGTGTATTGAGACATGAAATACGGGGTTTAACCTGAATCCGTGAAGTCAATGCGGATAACAGGTAACTTCTCATAACTAGCAGGCATCTTTAAAGTCAATGAATTGAACTGTTTGATAAATAGTCTTGTTGGGCTTCGTACCTCAGCACCAACCTACAAAATCACCTGTTTGAGGAAGTGA
>CAZQTJ010000038.1:0-10070 GCA_964596035.1 uncultured Cocleimonas sp.
CCTAAGCTAATAAACTTTTACTGACAATTTCAAACACGTCTGATGATAAACCTTCCTCAGCTTTAATACGCTCTAATGCTTCACGCATCATCGTTTCTCGCTCGGCATTGTATTGCTGCCCATTGATTAAAGTACGTACTAAACGAGCAGCTATTTGTGGGTTTAATTTATCAAGTTCTAATACACGCTCGGCGATGAAGGTATAGCCTGAGCCATCTGCTTTATGAAAATTGACAGGGTTGGCATTAGCGAAAGAGCCGATTAAGGCACGTACTTTATTTGGGTTTTTAATCTCAAATAAAGCGTGATTCATGAGTGATTTCACACTCTCCAAAGTATTATTTAGACTTGAGGTAGCTTGCATCATAAACCACTTATCCATGACTAAGGTATTGCTTTCCCAACGCTGTTCAAAGTCGTTGATGGCAGACTCTCTTTGTGGGCATTCTTTATCGAGAAGCACTCTAAAAGCGGCGAGGGTGTCCGTCATATTTTTAGCATTTTTAAACTGCTGATAACACATTTCATCAATGCCATTATCGCTAATTGTGCCTAAATAACTTAAACACGTATTCTTTAAACGACGCTTACCGATACTCACAGGATCAATTTTATACTCGCCATTATCTTCTAAGTCGGCATAAGTTTTTTCTAGCGATAAGCGTAGCGCTTTAGCAATAGTGGTACGCAAGAAGGCTCGCACTTCATGGATAGCCTCTGGGTCGGCATCGTCCATTGCCTCTGCCATATCCGCCTCAGAAGGTAATGCTAAGGCTTCCGCGCGTAAGGCGTAGTCTAAGTTATCATTTTCTAGCACCGCTTGATAGGCATCGACCACTTGTGTTTCAACACCTAACGCCTCACCCTTAGCGCGTGCTAACAACATCTGCATCATCACTTCTTGCGCTAGACGCTGACTGGCTTCCCAGCGATTAAACTCATCGCTATCATGCTGCATTAAGAATATCAGCTCATTAACGGTATAAGGATAAACTAAGCGCACAGGCGCAGAAAAACCACGCAATAAAGACGGCAATGGTTGCTCATCAACATGAACAAACGTAAAGTCTTGCGCTGTTTCGGTGACTTGTAATACATGCGTTGTGCCAAGTGCCTCACCGCCTTCAAGTTGCAACGGTATATCCTTGCCGTTGCTATCTAACAAGCCCATTGCCACGGGGATAAGGAAGGGTTTTTTATGATTTGATTCGGGCGTGTCGGGGCACATTTGCACAAACTTTAAGGTACACGTTTTAGCCTTTTCATCGTAGTGCATCGATGCTTCTAAAAATGGCGTTCCTGCTTGGTCGTACCAGTTTTGCAACTGGCTTAAATCCATTTTATTGGCATCTGCCATTGCTGAGAGAAAATCTTCGGTGGTAACTGCTTGACCATCGTGACGCTCAAAATACAAATCCATTCCTTTACGGAAACCCTCTTTACCCAATAAGCTGTGATATAAACGTACCACTTCCGCGCCTTTTTCGTAGACGGTTAAGGTGTAAAAATTATTAATTTCCATAAAAGAAGCAGGACGAATGGGATGCGCCATCGGCCCTGCATCTTCAGCAAATTGATGCGTTCGCAACATACGCACATCTTCCACACGCTTGACCGCGCGCGAGTGTAAATCAGCGGTGAATTCTTGGTCTCTAAAAACAGTTAGCCCCTCTTTTAAACTCAGTTGAAACCAATCACGACAGGTCACGCGGTTGCCCGTCCAGTTATGAAAATACTCATGTCCGATAACCGCTTCAATCGAGATATAATCATCGTCGGTCGCCGTTTCAGGGCTAGCAAATACGAGCTTTGAATTAAACACATTCAAACCTTTATTTTCCATCGCGCCCATATTGAAATCATCGACCGCCACAATCATATAAACATCAAGATCATACTCTAAACCAAAACGCTCCTCATCCCACTGCATAGCGCGTTTAAGTGATTGCATCGCATGATCGCACTTATCAATATTATGCGCTTCGGTATAAATTTCTAACACAACCTCACGCCCTGATATTGTCGTGTAACGATCATTCACATGCTCTAAATTACCCGCCACTAAAGCGAATAAATAAGCAGGTTTTGCAAACGGATCAACCCATTTAGCAAAGTGCTGACCGCCCTCTAAATCGCCCTTCTCCACCAAGTTACCATTTGAAAGTAACACAGGATATTTTTCTTTATCACCACGAATAAGCGTACTGAACATCGACATCACATCAGGACGATCATAATAATAAGTGATTTTACGGAAGCCTTGCGCCTCGCACTGTGTGCAAAAATTACCGCTCGATTGATACAAACCATCGAGCGAGGTATTTAACTGTGGATAGATTTTAGTAATAATTTCTAACGTGAATTGCTCAGGTGCATTTTTTAATGTGAGACTTTTATCATCGACTGTATACGCAGATTCTACCAATACTTCGCCATCCAACTTAATGCTTTCAAGCTCCAACTCCTCACCGTGTAACTGCAATGTTTTTTCTGCATTTGTATCAGAGTTATATTGATACGCCACCACAGAGGTCACTAACGTAAAGTCTTCGCCTAGATCAAAAGTTAAATCAATACGATTAACTTTATACGTTGGCACAGTGTAATCTTCGAGGTAAATTGTTTTTTCTTGAGCATTATTTTTCATAGGTTTATTTTTTCATTATTAAAGATATTGGAGCATAGTATACGTTGAAAACAATCAATTCATCGAATAAAAAACCACTGTTTGCAATAAGCAGTTGTCTCGCAGGAGAAAGAGTACGCTATGATAGACAAGCTCAAGGATTAGGACAGCAACTTGACGAACTAAAAGAGAAATATCAATTACTCTCACTCTGCCCAGAAATGGCGATAGGCTTGGGTGTTCCGCGCCCTGCCATGCAGCTTCGAGAACATAAAGATGCTTATCATGCGGTTATTATTGATAACCCGCAGACAGATCATACACAGGCATTACGTGATTACGCTCGACAGGTTTTAAAACAATATCCAGAGCTAGAAGGTTTTATACTCAAACAAAAATCACCCAGTTGTGGCACGGGCAACACAAAACTGTTTGATGCAGATGGTCATTTGCAAGGACGTGATGGTTGGGGGATTTTTGCCGATGAATTACGAAAATTGAAGCCTACGCTCATCTTTTTGGATGAAGCAAGCGTTTAAATCTGCGCTACTTTATTTTTCACGTAAACACCAAGAAACCTACCACATCAAATCATCAGGAATTTGATAATCAGCATAAGGATCATCTGCTTCAACTTCCTCAGTAGCGCTATTTGTAGACTCATTTAGCAACACGATAAAACTTTCATCGCGTTCATTTATTTTGTTGGCGGCATCTTTAGGGATTAAATGATACGTTTGATCTAGTTTTGCTATGGCGATTCTGCCGAGGCTAATCCAGTCGTGATTTTTTGCTGAGACGTACAGTGTTTTTATTTTTGCGTCATCGGTAAAGTTATAGGCTTGCTCTTCTTTGCCGTTGGATTGTTTGATGCTGTTGAGTTCGATGATTTGACGTATCTGCGCAGTTATTGCTTTTTGTTCTGCTGCTTGTTTATTTTTGGCGTTGAGTTGCTGGCTTCTCTGGCGCTTTTCTTCTGCTGCTTTCTTGGCTAAATTAGCCGCTTCATTTTCTAGTTCTACCTTAGTTTTACGGCTAATATTCGCGGCTTTTTTCTTGGCTGATTTTATTTTTTTGGCTTTTTGTTTGTTAATTAAACCCGCGCCCAATAATTGATCTTGTAGTGATGCCATTGTGTTTCCTTTTCTATTTTCGCAGAATAAACTGCACGATTTCATTTTTATCGATTAAACCATAGCGCATTAGCCATTCTTTCGCATCTTCGGCATCTTCTTCAAACCATTTTTTTGCCGAACCTAAACGAAAGCTATAACCCCAGTCATCCATATCGCTCAACATTCTTTGTTTACCCATTTCAGGGATTTCATCGGCGAGTAATATTTGCAAATAACATACTGCATTTTCTTCTACTGCGGTGCGACCTCCTGCATCGGTATGTAAATTTTCGCGTCGTTTGCCGTCTACACAGATGGCATGACAGCTCTCATGTAATAGCGATTGGATAGGCGTATCTGGTCGCGCATAAACTTTGTTTTGAACTAAGCCAGCTTCTGGCTCACCCCAAAAAGTCCCACGTATTTCAGCACTTTCTTCTAATAAAACTAATTCTAGTTGAAACTTTTCAAGTAATTTACATAAGCTTTGTAGCGGAACGTGTTTTGTTAATAGCATTGTATTACAACCATTTTAACAAGGTATCACGTAATAGCTCTGGCTCTATCGGCTTAGAGAGCACTTGATTTGCGCCTGCATTTAATACTTTTTGTTGCTCTTCCGCATGAGCATGTGCGGTTAAACAGATAATAGGCAAGTCATTCCATTGTGCGTTTTCGCGGATAATACTTGCTGCTTGATAACCATCCATTTCTGGCATTTGAATATCAAGCAGTAATAAATCTACTTTGTTTTGTTGTAGACATTCAATGCCATCTTTTGCTCTTGCTGCGACTAGAATTCTAGCGACACCAAAACAATCTAGTATTTCTTTAATAAAAAATTGATTTAACTCATCGTCATCAATAATTAAAATGGTTTTAGTTTGTAGCTCAGGGACAATTTGTAATATATTTTTCTTTTCCTGAGAGGGATTTCTTTTTAAAAGCGACAATGGTTTATTTTTTGATAATTCAAAGTTAATTTTAAATGAAAACTCACTGCCTTTATTGGGGCTACTTTTTACCTGTATGCGACTTCCCATTAATCGAAGTAATTGCTGACTAATCGACAGACCTATACCTGTACCGCCATATTTTCGAGCATCCGATATATTGACTTGGTAAAAAGGCATAAAAAGTGTTTTTTGACCTTCCTGACTGATACCGATGCCTGTATCACGAATAACAAATTTAATAAGTACATTGTTTTTACTCCAATGCACAGCTTTAACTTCAAAATCTATGCCTCCCTTATCGGTAAACTTAATGGCATTGGAAATAAGATTTTGTAGTATTACCCCTAGCTTTAAAGCATCTCCTTTTAAATAATACTGAATGCAATCATCCGTTTTTACTGAAAAATCCAGTTGCTTTTTTTCTATCTGTGATGAAAATATGGTGCTGATCGATTCGACAAGCTCTGCTAATTGAAAATCACGTTGCTCCAACTGCATATTATTAGATTCAATTTTTGCAAGGTCTAAAATACTGTTCAATGTGGTTAACAGGGTATTCGATGAATATTGTAATTTACTCAAATAATCCGTTTGTTTTTTTACTGATAAATTATCGCTTTGTAACAGATTCCCCACGCTAATAATGGCATTCATGGGAATGCGCATCTCATGGCTCATGTTCACCAGAAACTCTGATTTTGCTTGATTTGCTCGTTGCGCTTCAATAACAGCGTCATTCATTTTTTTATACACTTTTGCGATATTTTTCATCGTAAATAATACGATAAAAAATAGACCTATAATAAGCCCCCCTATAAGCTGATACAGTATATTGTCTGCCTGTAGATAAGCGATAGAAAGCGCTACCATAGGTGGTAATATAAAATAAATATACGCCCTAATATTTGGCATAAAGGCATAGACTGCCACTATCAAAATACCCGCCCCTATTAACGTCAAAAACTCTTGATAATAAAGATCAAGTGCAGGAAAAATCCAAAAATATAATGCCGCCCATGTAAACCCTGAGACCATCGTGCCAAAAAGGTAAAAAGAATAAAATTTATGTTCTTTTTCTTTATATCTAAAAAGAGATGAGAATGAAAAAATATAAAAAGGCAATCTAACCGCGACAGCAATAATAAACCACCCATACAAAAGCATATGGGATACTTTATCTTTTAAAATAATAGCAAAGAGTATAAACATAACTAACTCACTAATATTAGTGAGCTTGGCATTATGATAAATAACCTGCTTCTCATAAGGTGAAGCAGGTGGTGCTATTTTCTGGCTAAGCCATTGGATGTAATGCGTAAAATTCACGGTCATTAAACGATGTAAATTAAACAATACTATTTAATGCTTTATTAAAAGTTTCACTCGGGCGCATTGCCGCAGAGATGAGTGCAATATCGGGATGATAATACCCACCAACATTCATCGCCTCACCTTGAACATCATTCAACTCTGCCACAATTTTACCTTCATTATCTGCAAGTTGCTTTGCTAATGGCGCAAACTGGTCTTGCAAATCGGTATCTTGATTTTGCTTTGCCAAAGCCCGCGCCCAATACATAGCGAGATAAAAACTACTGCCACGGTTATCTAACTCATTGACCTTGCGTGAGGGTGATTTATTATTTTCAAGATACTGACTGGTGGCTTCATTTAGCGTTTCTGCCAATATTTTGGCTTTTTGATTACTGTTTTTCTCCGCTATATCTTCCAAAGAAACGCCCAGTGCTAAGTACTCACCTAATGAATCCCAACGCAGGTGATTTTCTGCTATAAATTGTTGCACATGCTTTGGCGCAGAGCCACCCGCACCCGTTTCAAATAAGCCACCGCCCGCAAGTAACGGTACGATAGATAGCATCTTTGCGGATGTGCCTAACTCTAAAATAGGGAATAAATCCGTTAAGTAATCACGCAAAACATTCCCTGTGACAGAGATAGTATCTTGCCCTGCTTTCACTCGTTCCATTGTATAATGCGTGGCTTCGATAGGTGACATGGTTTGAATATCCAAACCTTCAGTATCATGCTCAGGTAGATAAAGCGCTATTTTTTCCATGATGATTCTATCGTGAGCACGCTTAGGATCTAACCAAAAAATAGCAGGATGACCTGTTGCGCGTGCGCGATTGACAGCAAGTTTTACCCAATCTTTAATCGGTGCATCTTTGGTTTGACACATACGCCAAATATCACCTTTTTCGACCTTGTGTTCCATCAACACAGTGCCAGCGGCATTAATAACTTCTACCTTACCTGCGGCTGTCATTTCAAAGGTTTTATCGTGCGAACCATATTCTTCGGCTTTTTGCGCCATTAAGCCCACATTGGCAACATTGCCCATTGTGGTGACATCAAATGCACCATGCTGTTGGCAAAACTCGATCGTTGCCTGATATATTCCTGCGTAATTACGATCAGGAATCATTGCCGTGGTGTCTTTTAGTTTGCCATCTGGGCCCCACATTTTACCCGATGAGCGTATCATCGCGGGCATAGAAGCATCGACAATCACATCGCTAGAAACATGTAAATTCGTAATGCCTTTATCAGAATCTACCATTGATAGTGCAGGGTTCTTTTCATAGACCGCTTGAATATCGGCTTCAATTTGTGCTTTTTTATCGGCATCTAAATGGCTTATTTTATTATATAGATCGCCCATACCAAGATTAGGATTAACGCCTAAATCAGCAAAGGTTGCGCGATGCTTTGCAAACACTTCTTTAAAATACACACTAACAATGTGACCAAACATAATGGGGTCCGAGACTTTCATCATGGTTGCTTTTAGGTGTAATGATAATAAAATATCTTTCGATTTTGCATCCGCTATTGCTACCTCACAATAGTCACGCAAGGCTTGCACGCTTAAACAAGAGGCATCAATTACCTCTCCTGCAATGAGCGGGGTAGACTCTTTCAGTACGGTGACATTACCCTCCTTATCAGTAAACTGAATTTTGACATCATCATCTTTTTCTAGCACGGTGGACTGCTCGCTAGAATAAAAATCCCCCTCGCTCATGCTAATAACATGCGATTTTGAGTCTTTACTCCACTCACCCATTCTATGCGGATTGGCTTGAGCATAAGCTTTAACAGGCGCAGCCACACGACGGTCGGAATTCCCCTCGCGTAGCACAGGATTTACCGCACTGCCTAATACTTTTGCATAACGCGCCTTAATACTTTCTTGCTCTTCTGTTTTGGCACTTTCAGGATAATCAGGCACGTCATAACCATGCGCTTGTAGCTCTTTAATCGTCGCATGTAGTTGCGGAATTGAGGCGCTAATATTCGGTAGCTTGATAATATTCGCTTCTGGCATTTTAGCTAAGTCACCTAGCTCAGCTAGAGCGTCCTCTATTTTTTGATCTGCTGTTAAATTATCAGGAAAATTAGCAATTACTCGACCCGCTAAGGATATATCTTTCGTCTCTATATTGATGTCTGCCGCTTTAGAAAACGCCTGTACGATAGGCAAGAATGAATACGTTGCTAATGCTGGGGCTTCATCTGTTAGTGTGTAAATTATTTTTGATAGGTTGCTCATAAGTTCCTTCGCTATGGGTGGATTTATGCGCGGGATTATAGCCGAGAGATTAAAAAAAATCAGTAATCCTGAATATTAGAATTCAATAACATTCTAAAGGTAATGAGTTTATACCCATATTATGATACTTTTCCGAATAGAGAACCGACTAACCAAAAGACATGACAGCATGAAAAAAATACTAATCCTTATCTTATTCCTCATCTTAGGCTGGGCAGGCTCAACATGGTTTATTGGCAACAAAACCGAAGAGCTGCTGGACACATACCTTAAACAAAACCAAAAATCTTATGCCGACATGGGAATAGACGCTCAGTTTAAAATTAAGGATTATAAAAAGTCATTCTTAAAATCTACTGCAAAAACATCTTTGAGCCTTAATACGGGCGACCCTGCATTAGACAATGTACTAAAAAATATTCAACTTAATAACATCATCACACATGGGCCTCTTTTATTGGCAGACGGAACACCTAGTTTTGGTACTGTGCGTATACATTCTACTTTAGATATGGATGCGCTTACCCCTGAAACAAAAGATTTTTTGACCAAAGTGTTTGGCGATAAAAATCCGCTCAGTTCTACCATGACATTTGGTTTAAATAAAACAGTTGATTACACCATTACCATTCCTGCAATTGACTTATCCGTAGCCGCAGATAAATCCACCATTAAACTAAAGAATGGTATTCACCTTTCAGGGACAGCCAATAAAGAAACGTTAATGGGCACACTCCAAGGTACGATGGGTCGCTGGGATATACTTGTTGACAAGCAAAAATTTACCACCTCAGCATCAACGATTGATATAGATATGCAAGGTATTGTCGCAGGGCAAATGATGGGCACAACTAAATTTTCATTACCCTCTGTCAACGCCGAACTAACATCTCTTCCACAACAAGTTAGCTTTGCCGTTGATATGATAACGAATATGCAAAAAAGTGATGATAAGGCAATACAAGGCGATACGAGCTTTAAACTTACAAAGATCAAAGCACCTGTTGACATATCTGAACTGCATTTTACTGGTAACTTTAAAGGCTTTCAGATAAAAGGCTTAGAACAACTCGCCGATGCACAACAAGAAATACAAAAACTGCAATTTAGCACACTTGATGACAATTTGAGTGAAGCAGAACAGAAAGCACTAATGACCAAACTACAAGGTCTACCCGCCCTACTCACTAGCGCCGTGCAGAACATCCTCAAGAAAGATCAAACTGCCATGACGGTTAAGTTAGACGTTTCTTCCAGTCAAGGAAAAGCCGTACTAGACGCTGATACACGTTATATTGGCAATGGCGTTGATATTAATATCGAGAAAATCGCCACGGGTGGCTTGCCTGAAGTAATGAAAATCCTAGAAGGAAAATTCAACTTCAGCGCCCCAAAAAGCATGATAGCAACAACACCCGCTGCACTGATGATGCCACTGCTCACAATGAATGGCTTAATACTAGAAACAGATGACAAATATAGCCTGAGCACTGTATTTAAAGGTGATACAGTTACTTTAAATAACAAAGACATGACGACAGATGAGTTCATGGCATTAGTCGGCTCACTGAAAAGCGGTGGCAACCCTTCTTCTACAGAATTAGATCAATCTCAGGACGACGGACTTCCTGAGGCTATACCTGAAGCGTTACTTAAAGAACTATCTAAACAAAAAATTGAAGACCTTATAGAACAAGGTGTACCTGAAGAAGTGGTTATGCAGGTGGAAGCGTTTAAGGCAAAAACAAACGCTACAAAGTAACTTTTTATAAAACAGTGACACGAAAGCCCTGCTAAAA
>CAZQTJ010000039.1:0-9982 GCA_964596035.1 uncultured Cocleimonas sp.
AACTTCATACGGGCTACAAAAGTGTAAACTACTTTTCAAATATATGAAGGATGCCCAAAAATCTCTTAAAAATTTAACCTTTACTTCTCAAAAAATTAATCGCAACTAACACCGATTCTTTCCAAATAATTTCTTTGCTATCCACCATTGCCCATAGCGCTTCTAAATTCACCCATTTTTGATCGATGATAATATCGTCTTCATCTGGATTGGGAATAGGATTTACCATCAGTTGAGGGCTATTAGCAATATAGTAGAATATATTGACCGATGAGAATTTTTTATCAAACTGATGATAAAGAGACCAGTCTTCAGCTTCCATTTTAATCTCTTCTGCTAACTCTTCTTTTGCAGTATGCAAGCTATCTAAATGCGGTTTATCCATACCGCCTGAGACAAACTTCCATAGTTCTGCATCTAGGTCTTTACGATATTCTTTAATGATTAATATTTTTTTATTGTGATAGGGAAACACAATGACTATATCGTTTCTTGCTTGACGTGGTTTGCGGTGTGTGTTTTTGTGTTTTTTTAACATAGAATCATCCTAACATCGGTTTCAAATACTCGCCCGTAAACGAGCCTTTTATCTCTGCTACTTCTTCCGGTGTTCCCACTGCAATGATTTGTCCGCCACCACTGCCACCTTCAGGGCCGAGGTCAATGATCCAATCGGCTGTTTTGATTACATCGAGATTATGCTCAATGACCACGACGGTGTTGCCTTCATCACGCAAACGATGCAGGACTTTGAGCAACACATCTACATCGTGAAAGTGTAGCCCTGTGGTTGGCTCATCAAGAATAAATAAGGTTTGTCCTGTGCTGCGTTTGGAGAGTTCTTTACCTAATTTTACTCGCTGTGCTTCTCCGCCTGAGAGTGTGGTGGCATTTTGTCCGAGGGTGATATACGACAAGCCGACATCCATGAGTGTTTGTAATTTTCGATAAATATTGGGAATGGCGCTAAAGAATTCGACCGCTTCTTCTACGGTCATATTGAGCACTTCATAAATATTTTTGCCTTTGTAGCGCACGTCTAAAGTTTCGCGATTATAGCGTTGGCTATCGCAAACATCACAAGGTACATAAACATCGGGGAGAAAGTGCATTTCGACTTTGATTAAACCATCACCTTTACACGCTTCACAGCGCCCTCCTTTGACGTTAAAACTAAAGCGTCCTG
The DNA here is from genome assembly GCA_964596035.1 of uncultured Cocleimonas sp. GTDB lineage: Bacteria > Pseudomonadota > Gammaproteobacteria > Thiotrichales > Thiotrichaceae > JAGLBW01. Next base: position 1,187 of record CAZQTJ010000039.1, read on the forward strand.
CGGTATAACCGCGTGAACGTGCTTCGGCAGTTGAAGCAAATAAGTCTCGAATGGGGGTAAATACGCCTGTGTAAGTGGCGGGATTTGAGCGAGGCGTTCGACCAATAGGCGCTTGGTTTATATCGACGACTTTATCAATATGATCTAGACCTTCTATTTTTTTCACGGGTGATTTTTTCATCTCACTACCATGTAAAAAATGGGCGACATTAGGGTAGAGCGTACGGTTGATAAGGGTTGATTTACCTGAGCCAGAAACGCCTGTCACACAGGTCATTAAACCAATGGGAATTTCTGCGGTGACTGACTGTAGATTATTTCCTGTTGCGCCAATCACGCGTAAGGTCTTTTTCTTGTTGATAGGTACGCGCTGAGATGGAATGTCTATTTTACGTTTGCCTGATAAAAATTGTCCTGTACTTGATTCAGGATTATTTGCCACTTCTTCGGGTGTGCCTTGTGCGGTAATATGCCCGCCGTGCTTGCCTGCTCCAGGACCAATATCGACCACATAATCCGCCATGCGAATGGCATCTTCGTCATGCTCTACCACAATCACGGTGTTACCAAGATCACGCAAATGATTCAATGTTTTCAGCAAACGGGCATTATCTCGCTGATGTAAACCGATGGATGGTTCGTCCAGCACGTACATGACACCGACTAAACCTGCGCCTATTTGTGATGCTAAACGTATGCGCTGTGCTTCTCCACCAGAGAGGGTTTCGGAGCTACGACTTAAGCTAAGGTAATCCAAACCTACGTTGACCAAAAATTCTAAGCGCAGGCTAATTTCTCGCAAGATTTTATCTGCAATTTTCCCCTGTTTTCCTGATAGATTAAGGTGTTTAAAAAATTGGTAGCTTTCGCCAATCGACATGCCTGTTATATCGGGCAAGTTTTTATCGGTGATAAAGACATGACGCGCTGATTCATTCAGGCGCATTCCCGCACAATCGGGGCATTCTTCTACCGACATGAATTTAGTGAGTTCTTCACGCACGCTATTGGAGTCGGTGTCTTTGTAGCGACGCTCCATATTATGCACAATGCCTTCAAAGACATGAGTGCGCTGGAAGGTTTGCCCTTTTTGTCCTACATAGGTGAAGTCTATTTTTTTGCGCCCACTACCGTACAAGATGATTTTTTGGATTTTTTTCGGTAGCTTTTCATAGGGAGTTTCGACATCAAAACCATATTCTTTGGCTAAAGAGTCAATCATATGAAAATAGTAAGCGTTACGTTTATCCCACCCCCGCACCGCACCGCCTGCTAAACTTAATTTGGGCTTAGACACGACGCGCCCTACATCAAAAAACTGATGTACCCCCAAACCATCACAGGTCGGACACGCACCACTAGGACTATTAAACGAAAATAAACGCGGTTCTAGTTCTTGTAAGGAGTAACCACAAAGAGAGCAAGCGTAGTTAGCCGAGAACAACAACTCATCTTCTTTACTGGACTCATCCATCCATGCTATACGCGCTAGACCATCGGATAAGCGCAAGGTAGTTTCAAGTGACTCCGCCAAGCGCAGTGGTAAATCATCGCGGACTTTAAAACGGTCTACAACTACTTCGATGGTATGTTTTTTACGTAGCGCTAAGGCTGGCACATCATCTAAGTCATACACTACGCCATCGACACGCACACGCAAAAACCCCTGCGCTTTAAAATCTTTGAATAAATTGACATGCTCGCCTTTACGATTACGCACCACTGGCGCTAACATCATTAGCTTACTGCCTTCTGGTAATGCCATCACCATGTCCACCATTTGGCTGACGGTTTGTGCTTCTAGTGCTTGATGATGCGTGGGACAAGTCGGTTGACCTGCGCGCGCGTAAAGTAAACGCAAGTAGTCATAAATCTCTGTAATTGTGCCAACGGTTGAACGCGGATTGTGTGAGGTGGTTTTTTGCTCAATAGAAATAGCGGGGGATAGCCCTTCGATATGATCTAAATCAGGCTTTTCCATCATGGATAAAAATTGCCGAGCATAGGCGGAGAGTGACTCAACGTAACGACGCTGACCTTCGGCAAAAATCGTATCAAATGCTAAGGATGATTTTCCTGAGCCTGATAACCCTGTGATAACAATTAATTTATCGCGTGGTAAATCTAAGTCGATATTTTTAAGATTATGCGTGCGCGCACCACGTAGACTGATTTTTTTCACAAAAAACTCACTTGAAATTTAGGTAGCTCATATGTCATAAAGTAGGTGGACGGTAAACTTGCTACACAAGGAATATAGATAAATATCAAAGATTACTTATCACAGATGTTGTAATATGCCGTTTCATTGTTTCCCTTAGGGATGACGCAACAAATAACCCACCAATATTACGCCGAATTTTTGCTTCTGGTCAACCGATATCAAGAGGCGCATAGTTATTCTACGCAACGAGTTGATAACGTTTGAGCAGGAGTAAAAAGACAAGTAAGATTAGAGGGTTATTTGTTGCGTCATCCCTTAAACCCTCTTGTTAAAAATTGCACTTATGAATAGCTTAGAAAAACGCACAGCTCTATCCCTCGCGGCGGTTTACGCTGTGCGTATGCTTGGTTTATTTATGATTTTGCCTGTGTTTTCACTCTATGCGAAAAATATACCTGAATCTACCCCCTTTTTAATTGGTCTTGCGATTGGTATTTACGGCTTAAGCCAAGCGGTTTTTCAAATTCCATTGGGCTTATTATCCGATAAAATTGGACGTAAGCCTGTGATTGTAGGCGGCTTGTTTATCTTTGCGATTGGTAGTGTCGTTGCTGCTCTTTCAACGAGCCTAGAAGGTATTATAATCGGTCGAGCCATTCAAGGCTCAGGCGCAATAGCCGCTGCGACAATGGCACTTGCTGCCGACCTTACCCGCGAGCATCATCGTGCTAAAGTTATGGCAATGATTGGGATGACTATTGGTATTTCTTTTGCCGTAGCGATGATTATAGGCCCTATTATTAGTGAGTGGGCTGGTCTGAGTGGCATTTTTTGGGTGACAAGCGCATTAGCATTTATTGGTATTCTATTGATTTTATTCGTGGTACCACAACCTCCCAAGCTACATTCACATCGAGATGCAGGTATTATTCAAGGCTATCTTGCCCCCGCTATAAAAGACCCAACCCTGCTACGCATGAATATTGGTGTGTTTATTTTACACATGATAATGACTGCAAACTTTTCGGTTTTACCGCTAATTTTTAAGGATCATTTAGGCTTTTCTAAAGCAGATCATTGGCAGATATACTTACCTGTTTTTACACTGTCTTTTCTCCTCTCCGTACCGTTAATTATTCTTGCCGAAAAGTATCAGAAAATTAAACCGCTGTTTGTTTTTTCAGTGACTACTTTAATGATTGCGCAAATAGGCATGGGACTGATGAATAATATAAAAATACCTTTATTAGCTGCTTTTTTATTATTTTTTATAGGGTTCAATTTCCTAGAAGCCGTACAACCCTCACTTGTGGCTAAATACTCCAACGTGAATACTAAGGGGACGGCAATGGGTATCTTTTCGACCTCTCAGTTTATGGGCATCTTTGTAGGCGGAACGGTGGGTGGCACTGTATTAACCCTGTGGGGCATTCAAGCTGTTATGTACTTTGGTGCGGTTATGGCATTTATTTGGTTATTCGTAGCCCTTGGTTTACCGCAGCCTAAATTCTATAAAAGCAAGGTTTTTAGACTCAGTAAAGATGCTTTAATTGACCCTGCTAATACCACCTTAAAGCTCAATGAAATTGCAGGCATTAAAGAAAGTGCTATTTCTGTCGATGAAGGTGTAGTGTATTTAAAAGTTGATGAAAACGAATTTATTGACGAGTCACTCCAAAGCTATTTATTCCATCAATAAAATCAGTCTGATTTTTTTCTACCCAATATTAGTTTTGTTTTTTCTCTGAAAAAGTAAGGGGGCGATTCAAGATCATCTGCTCTACTATTATTAACAGGCGTACCTGTCTGATTATATTGTGTCCCCGTGCAGGTATCTTTAAACACCCTACCCGTAAAATAAAGCGGACAGTTGCCTGAATCCCCAAGATCATAATAGACAAAGTAGTGACTGCCTTTATTTATATCATCTGATTGATTATTACGATGTAAAATAGAGACCTTTTTACCTTGCCAAATGACATGAGTAATTTTACCTTCCGCAAGATTTTGTAAGTTCATTTCCATTATTTCAACAGGCGGATTTGATGGTGAATTTGACTTTTCATGGTTAGGTACAAAAACAGATCCAAACATTACCCATAAAAGCGTTGCAACACCGATATAAGTCATTATTTGTAAAATTACTCGGTATACTTGTCGTTTATCAGCCATTTATCGACATTCCTAAAAATGAAAAAATTCTTATTGCTCGGATCACTCTTTGCCCTATTCGCTGTTATTTTTGGTGCTTTTGGCGCGCATGGATTAGAACACACTATTACTGATGAGAAAATATTAGCAAGGTTTCATACGGGTGTGGAATATCAGTTTTACCATGCTTTTGGCATTTTAATTGTTGCTCTACTGTTAAAAGAAGCAAATTCTACTTTACTCAATCGTGCTGGTTTCGCCTTTGTTGTCGGTATTATTTTATTCTCAGGCAGCCTTTATCTCTACGTACTCACGGGAAATAAAATATTTGGCATGATTACACCTATCGGGGGCTTGTCATTTATTATTGGTTGGGTGTTGCTTATTATTTTTTCCTATAAAGCGTCGCACCTTTCGTCGGAATAAACTTTGCAAGAGGATAAGTTTACCTTTACGCATATCATTTTTTGCTAATATACTCATCGGCACTAATATATGGTATAGGGGAAAACAATAAGGATATGAAAAAAACAAAGCAAACACTGATGCTACTTACGAGAAATAAATCATCTAAAAAACATAAAGTTAGCAAGAGCAATTCAAGTAATAAATTATCTTATCTACAAAAAATAAATCCTCTTAGCCGTGTTAATAAATGGCGTGAGGATAGAGTAAATGGAAAATTAAAGCTGGCATTTGAACATCTGCACAATGAGTTTAACCAACGCGAACAACAACTAGAACGTCGAATACAAGAAATTCAACAGCAACATGAAGTCTTGTTATTACAACGAAAAAAGAAGTTGCGCTGGATAGTCCCATTAGGAATAACCGCTACTATTGCTAGTGCTTATATGCTGTTTGTCCTAACCAATATGCAGAACTCAATGTCGCAAATGACAACTAGCATCAGTGGTATGAATACTTATATCGCCAGTATGTCGAGTGATATGAATAATATGAACAACTCTATGGCGACGATGAATAATAATGTTGAAAATATGACAACTGCCATTGAGCCAATGGGAGAGGCAGCACAAGAAACCACTCCCTTTATACGCACATTTCGATCCTTTATGCCTTTTTAGCGCTCTGTTAAGAAAGATGCTTATAAACCCTCAATGACCGTTAGCTTTTCACGGTTTAATTTAGATTGGCTGGCTATCTCACTGATTGTTATCCCTAATTCTGGATGAATATAATCCGCTGCAATTTCAGCTAAAGGAAATAATACAAAGGGATATTTAAGTACTTCTGCACGGGGTAAATCAATTTCAGGTTGTAGCACAAGATCATCATAAAAAAGAATATCAACATCGAGTGTTCTGGCGCTAAATTTAATTCCTGTGCGTTTTCTTGCATGATCTGTTTCTAAGCGTTTTAAAAAACGCAACATTTCTGGATATGATTTATCTGTTTGTAAACCAGCCGATATATTGATAAAAGGATCGCCTTCAAACCCTTCCGCTGCCGACTCATAAGCACGTGAAAAAACGATATTTGGAAATTCCAGTTTCAACTGTTTAATACAAGAGCGAATATTATGTTTGCGATCAATATTGCTTCCTATATCAATATAAACTTGAGCTTTACGTTTGCGGCTAATAATCACCCCTACTTCGCGTGAGCCACTCACTGCTTTTGGTTTACCTAACGTAACTTTCACCCATGGAATTTTCATTTTTTCTAATAAAAGCTCAGCAATACGTTCTGCTAAAGTCTCAACTAATCGAAACTCGCTCGCCTCGACTAATTCAACGACCATTTTAGAGGCTGCTTTGTAGTTCAGTGTGTCTTTAATATCATCCGAGACTGCTGCTTTGCGATTATCCCACCCCATTTCAAGATCAATATTGATAATCTGGCGTATTTGACGCTCCCAATCATAAATACCAATTAAGGCTGCAACTTGTAAATCACGTACATATACAATATCTGTGTTCATCACTCACCTAAACGAGCTAAAATAATTGGATGGATTATAGCAACTCTACAAACACAAATTTATTTATAAGCAAATATAGCTAAAAAAAGAATTAATTTACATCCAAAGCAAAACTATAACCGTAATTAAGCGTACATAGAGTGATAGAAAGTTATATTTTCATATCTTGCCTATGTACTTGCATACATTTAGTTTTTTATAATTTAAACCTGAATGATGCGTACGTTAAGTAGGTGTTTTAATATGCTAAGAAATAATTGAAAATTTTAGTGATAGCTATACCAATAGTGATCAAAGCATCTACAAATAAAAATATTAGGAGTTAAAAATGAGTAACAATAATCTTATCGCCAGCGCAGCTTTGACAGGAATCGTTGCACTAGGTCTAGTTGCAGCAAGTTCTTCAGCAATGGCAGGAAAGCCAGGCATGGAAAAGTGTATGGGCATTGCGAAAGCAGGTCAAAATGACTGCGGTACAAGCAAACACGCTTGTGCGGGTATGTCTAAAGTTGACGGTGATGCAGAAGAGTGGCTATATATCCCAGAAGGAACGTGTAGCAAAATTGTAGGTGCAACAATTAAACCTGAGAAAAAGAAAGCAAAATAGAGTGAAAGCACCAAAATAGTTAATATCGCCCACCGATGAGTAATCGGTGGGCGATATTTTTTATCGTAAACATTAAGGAATTTAATAATAATGAATAAAAAAGAAATTGTACGCGCATCGGTTGGTAGCGCGATTGTTTTATCATCACTACTTTTGACTGCCTGTGGTGGAAACTCGGATAAAACCGCGACTGATTCAACAAATACTGCTAATGGCAAAGCAGGTATGCAAAAATGTTTGGGGATTGTAAAAGCAGGGCAAAATGATTGTGGTACTAGTCAACATGCTTGCGCGGCACAAGCAAAAACAGATGGTGGCGCAGAAGAGTGGGTCTATTTACCAACTGGAACTTGCGACAAAATTCCAGGTGCAAAAGTTAAAGCTAAAAAATCATAGCCATGTCATCACAACCTTCATCAACAATCAGAGGTTGCGGTATAGGTTTACGGAGTCAGCATTTTTCAGCTATTGAAGAACAGCGCCCTAGCGTACCGTGGTTCGAAATACTCAGTGATAATTATCTACTTGAAGGCACAGTACAACGCGAGTTTGTTAAACAAATTCGTCCCGACTACCCTATTACTTTTCATGGAGTCGGCTTATCCATTGGTTCTGTCGAGCCACTTAATAAAGAATACCTCAAACGCTTACTGGCACTCAAAAAAGAATTAGAGCCAGCATGGATATCAGATCACTTATGTTGGACATCTGCACATGGCTACAATACGCATGACTTAATTCCCCTTCCTTATACCACACAAATCGTTGACCATATTGCGGAGCGAATTTTACAAGTTCAAGATGCCTTAGGTGAACAATTAGTGATTGAAAATGTGTCCAGTTACATGCAATTTAAAGACACAGAAATGAGTGAATGGGATTTTCTTAATCAAGTCATTGAAAAAAGTGACTGCCATTTATTACTCGATGTAAATAATATTTATGTTAGTGCGCAGAATCATCACTTTAATGCTGAAGAATATCTACTTGCCATGCCCGCAGATCGTGTAAAAGAAATTCACTTGGCAGGTTATGAAGACAAAAAAACGCATTTATTAGATACGCATAGTCGTCCTGTAACAGAACCCGTGTGGGATTTATTTGCAAAAGCAATACAACACGTGGGTGATGTACCTGTGTTAATCGAATGGGATAACGATATTCCTGAGTTCACACGCTTAATGCAAGAAGCAAACACTGCTAAAGAGATTCAACAAAATAATCTAAAAAACCATATCAGCACATGAACTTAAAAGAATTACAAAATGATTTTGTCGATGCCTTTTTTGGTGCTGACATTGATATAAACAAATATATCATCAGCGATGATACCTTAACTGCTGAACAACGCTTTGGTATTTATAAAGGCAGTGTACACGGCGTATTAACTCAAGCACTTGCCGATATATACCCTGTCTGTAAAGAACTTGTTGGCGATAAATTCTTTGATCATGTCAGCAGTAAATTTATCAACCAAAACCCACCTAACAGTGCTTTTTTTGCTGATTTTGGCGAAGATTTTAGTGAGTTTCTCGCCAACTTTGAAGCCGCTAAATCAGTCGAATACTTAGCCGATACCGCCAAACTAGAATGGCTACGCCACACAGCATGGAACAGTAAAAACCAAATACCTTCTGACTTCACCACTTTAGGCAACTACTCAGAAGAACAACAAATGAAAATGAGCTTTTCATTACCAGAAACAGCATCACTATTACGCTCTGATTACCAAGTAGAGCAACTGTGGCAAGCGCATCAAACAAATAGTGAGTTTAGTTTAGATAAAATTGATCTTTTTAAGCATCTAAACTTATTAGTTTGGCGTATTGACTACATAATACACATGCAAAAATTAACCACACTACAAATTGATTTTCTTAGCGCCGTACAGAAAAAATCACCACTATCTGCACTAGCTGAACAATTCAC
>CAZQTJ010000040.1:0-3139 GCA_964596035.1 uncultured Cocleimonas sp.
TTGTGTCATGTCATTGCTTCGATAATGAAAACAGTGACATTATTTACTGTGAATATGCAATATTTATGGAGGACTTATGAAATTTAAACCCAAAAATAAATCATGTATCAGATGCTCATTGATTGTTACAATGGATAAACTAAAAAATTCATTAGGAATACCCTATGTCGAATAAAACCACAGAAAAACAATCTACCCATTTTGGATACACCCAAGTCCCTGTCGAAGAAAAAGCAGAAAAAGTAGCGGGAGTGTTTCATTCTGTAGCCGATAAATACGACGTAATGAATGACTTAATGTCAGCAGGTGTGCATCGTCTTTGGAAGCGTTACACCATTGATAAGTCTGGTGCTAAACGTGGTGATACCATCCTTGATCTGGCGGGTGGTACGGGAGATTTAGCCGCTAAATTTTCACGTATTGTTGGTACTGATGGTAAGGTCGTCTTATCTGACATCAATGGCTCAATGCTTGAAAATGGGCGTGCACGCTTAACGGATATGGGTATTGCAGGCAATATAGAATATGTACAAGCTAATGCTGAGTGTCTGCCCTTCCCTGATAACCATTTCAATATCATCACGATTGCCTTTGGTTTGCGTAATGTCACTGATAAAGCCAAAGCATTGCGCTCAATGTTACGGACATTAAAACCAGGTGGAAAATTAATGGTATTAGAATTTTCCAAACCTGTTGTACCTGGTCTTAATACTATCTACGATCAATACTCCTTTAAGTTGTTGCCTTTAATTGGAAAGCTCGTTGCCAATGATGCGGATAGTTATCGCTACCTAGCAGAATCTATTCGTATGCACCCTGATCAAGAGACTTTAAAAGGGATGATGGATGAAGCTGGTTTTGAGCGCACAAGTTACCACAATATGACAGGCGGCATTGTTGCTTTGCATATTGGCTATAAACTCTAACATTATGCAATTACCGACTACCATTCTCGCCAGTATCGAAACCTCTATTAATGCGTGGCTAGCATTAGATGGCGAAACCTTGGATAAGTTTGCCGATATGCAAGGAAAAGTGATCTGTTTGCATATCAGTGGTTTAGAATTGAATCTTTACTTTTTACCTGACCAGAAAAATATAGCGGTCATGGGAAATTATGAAGGAGAGCCTGATACAATCATTACAGGTTCTCCAATGGCTTTAATGCGTTTGGGAGTATCTAAAAATTCAGGTAAAACCCTATTAGATAGTGATGCTAGTATTGAAGGCGACACACATCTTGGTGCAGAATTTAGTCGTATTCTTGGTGAAGTAGATATTGATTGGGAGGAGCTACTGTCTAAACTTGTTGGCGATGTGCTTGCACATCATGCAGGTCAAGTAAGCGCAAATAGTTTCGCGTGGTTGCAAGAAAGTTTAGAAGCACTAAAACTGAATACTTCGGAATATATGAGTGAAGAAGCCAAATTAACTCCCGCTGAAGCTGAAATTAATTATTACCTCGATCAAGTTGATGACTTACGCATGGGAGTTGATCGTCTTGAAGCTCGCATTAATCAATACATTAAACAGCCATCTGAAGATCAGGATAACGCCACTAAATGAAATTTTTCTCGCAGACGCTACGCCTGATTGAAATCAACCGCGTGCTCATTCGTCATGGCTTAGATGATATTATTTACAATATCCCATCCCTCAAGCCACTTCGCTTTATCTATCACCTATCACCTTGGAATTGGAGAAAAAAGGAAACCAGACCACGCGGTGAACGTATCCGCAAGGCTTTAGAAGATCTTGGTCCTGTTTTTGTAAAGCTAGGTCAAATGCTGTCAACGCGTCGAGATATGTTGGATGAAGAAATTGCAGATGAATTAGCCAAGCTACAAGATAACGTTCCCCCCTTCTCTTCTAAAATTGCCCGAGAAATAATAGAACGCGAGTTAGAGCAGTCGATTGATGACTTGTTTCAGATGTTTGAAGATAAGCCACTCGCTTCTGCCTCTATCGCCCAAGTTCATGCCGCCGTGTTACGTACAGGCGAAGAAGTGATTGTAAAAGTAGTACGTCCTGAAATTGATAAAACGATTCGCCACGATATTGAATTAATGTATCTCATGGCAAAAATGGTTCATCGTTTTAGCGCAACAGGAAAACGCTTACGGGCAGTAGAAGTGGTTGAAGAGTATGAAAAAACTATTTTAGATGAGCTTGATCTTATGCGAGAAGCAGCCAATGCAGGTCAGCTTCGTCGCAATTTTAAAGATTCAAAAGACCTTTATATCCCTAAAATATATTGGAATCAATGCGCTCAAAATGTAATGACAATGGAGCGCATCTATGGCGTTCCTAGTGGTGATATTGCCCAGTTAAAAGCAGCGGGTACGGATATGAAACGCTTGGCTGAACGTGGTGTTGACATATTCTTTACCCAAGTGTTTACGCATAATTTTTTCCATGCCGATATGCATCCTGGCAATATTTTTATCGATATTCACAGCCCTAAAGACCCAAAATACATCGCAGTTGATTTTGGTATTGTCGGCACGCTCACACCTGAAGACCAGAGCTATCTGGCAGATAATTTTCATGCTTTTTTTAATCGTGACTACAAAGGTGTCGCAGAAGCGCATATAGCGTCTGGGTGGGTTCCTGCGGATACCAATGCAAGTGAGTTTGAAAGTGCTATTCGCACAGTATGCGAGCCAATATTCCAACTGCCTTTAAAAGAAATATCTTACGGAAAACTATTGCTGCGCTTATTTCAAACAGCACGTCGCTTTAATATGGAAGTCCAGCCCCAACTTGTTTTATTACAGAAAACTTTGTTAAATATCGAAGGCTTAGGGCGTGAAGTTTATCCAGACCTTGACCTTTGGGAAACAGCAAAGCCGTTTTTACAACGTCGAGTAGATGAGCAATTTGGTATTCGATCATTACTGAAAGCCGCTAAAACTGACCTCCCTAAATTAATGGAGCAAACTCCGCACATACCTGTCATGGTGAATGAAATTATTCATCACATTCACAAACAGCAACTAAACCAACAAAGTGAATCGCAGCAATTAGAACAATTACGCCAAGAAATAAAGCATCATAATAAACGAGTGATAATGACCCTCACAGGCGCAACTTTGCTGATTACGGCAGTATTAAGTAGCTCTGCCTTAATGCCAACACC
>CAZQTJ010000040.1:3239-9947 GCA_964596035.1 uncultured Cocleimonas sp.
CGACATTCCTGCCAGTCGTTCATAATTTGACAAAATAAGTCCGCTGTTTTTTCCGTATCATACACTGCTGAATGTGCTTCTGACCCATCCCAGTCAAAACCTGCTGCTTGACAAGAACGTGCCAACACGGTTTGACCATAAGCTAGTGCCGACAATGTAACGGTATCAAAGGTACTAAAAGGGTGAAATGGATTGCGTTTTTGACCTAGTCGCTCAACGGCTGCATTCAAAAAATTAAGGTCGAAATTGGCATTATGACCAACTAATACAGCACGAGTACATTTATTGAGTTTAATTTCTGCACGTACAATTTTAAAAAGCTCATTTATTGCAACTTGCTCATCAACGGCTATTGCTTGGCGAAAAGGCAAGTCTGGATCAATACCATTAACTTCTAATGATTTAGGGTCAAGATTTCCACCTTTAAAAGGTGTGACATGCCAACTATGTGTTTTTTGCCGACTTAACAGCCCGTTCTCATCAATGCGTAATATTGATGCTGCAACTTCGAGCAAAGCATCTGTTTTATGATTAAATCCACCTGTTTCTAAGTCAATAACAACAGGTAAAAAACCACGAAAGCGCTTTGCTATTGGAATAATTTCTTGTTGCTCAGTTTTAACAATTTGTGTTTCTTCTACAGTCATGCAAGAGAGCTTACAGGATTGTTCTCTATGATTCCAAATCAATCATCAAAAAAGAATATTTTTAACATTAAAAATTTACAACAAATCTATTTAATTTATATAACTCCTCTAGTTTATTGTTTTTTATACTGTTTATTTTTAGGTGTTTAACTATTTTGAATTAAAGCGCATAAATGCTATGGTATCGCCAGTTAAAAATGAGGCAGAAACTCTATGAGCATAGATAAGAATAACGTAAATCAAACATTACCCTCAGATCTTGATCCACAAGAAACACAAGAATGGATCGAGTCACTGGAAGCCATTATCGAGACAGAGGGAGTGGAACGCGCTCACTTTATCTTAGAACAACTGATAGACACCGCACGGCACAATGGTGCAAACCTGCCCTATTCTGCTAATACTGCATACATCAACACCATCCCCACGCATCTTGAAAAAACCAACCCTGGCGATCAAGCAATTGAAAGTCGTATTCGTTGCTTTATACGTTGGAATGCAGCCGCTATGGTGGTGCGTGCAAACCGTAAAAGTTCTGAGCTTGGTGGTCATATTGCTTCTTTTGCCTCTTCTGCAACCTTGTATGATGTCGGCTTCAATCATTTTTGGCACGCGCCTTCTCCAGAACACGGTGGCGACTTAATTTATTATCAAGGTCATATTACACCGGGTATCTATGCACGCTCTTACCTAGAAGGACGCTTCAATGAAGACGATCTGGATAGCTTTCGCCAAGAAGCAAATGGCGAGAAAGGATTGTCGTCTTATCCTCATCCTTGGTTAATGCCTGATTATTGGCAGTTCCCTACCGTATCAATGGGTCTTGGACCAATAAAATCTATTTACCAAGCCCGCTTTATGCACTATTTGCATTACCGTAAAATAGCCGATACTAAAAATCGTCGCGTTTGGAGTTTTGTGGGTGATGGTGAAATTGACGAGCCAGAAACTTTAGGTGCGATTACCCTAGCGGGTCGTGAACAGTTAGATAATCTCACGTGGGTTGTAAACTGTAATCTACAACGCTTAGACGGTCCTGTGCGTGGTAATGGCAAAATTGTTCAGGAGCTTGAGGCAATATTCCGTGGCGCTGGTTGGAATGTGATTAAAGTTTTGTGGGGTTCGTACTGGGATAAACTATTAGCCCAAGATCATAGCGGTATCTTAAAGAAGCGTATGCTTGAAGTCGTTGATGGTGAGTTCCAAAACTACAAGGCAAAAGATGGCGCCTATGTACGCAAGCATTTCTTTGGTAAATACCCAGAATTAGCGGCAATGGTTGAAAAAATGTCAGACGCTGATATTTGGCGACTTAACCGTGGTGGGCATGATCCTCACAAAGTTTTTACCGCCTATGATGCGGCAGTAAATCACAAAGATCGCCCTACGGTTATTCTGGCTCATACTGTAAAAGGTTATGGCATGGGCGCAGCAGGGGAAGGTCAAAACCGTACACATTCACAGAAAAAATTAAACGAAGAAGAAATGATTGCGTTTAAAAATCGTTTCAATATTCCTTTAAGTGATGAAGAAGCAGGTGCATGTACCTATTATCGTCCTAAAGAAGGTAGCCCTGAACATACTTATATGATGGCGCGTCGTACCGCATTAGGTGGTTCTTTACCGATACGAAAAACGACAGCAGCACCTTTAGAAGTACCTGATTTATCTATTTTTGATGCGTTATTAAAAGGTTCTGGCGACAAAGAAATGTCAACCACAATGGCATATGTACGCTTATTAACGATGCTAACCCGTGATAAGAAAATGGGCAAACACGTTGTACCTATCGTGCCCGACGAAGCACGTACTTTTGGTATGGAAGGTATGTTCCGCCAACTCGGTATCTTCTCATCAGTGGGGCAATTATATGAGCCACAAGATAAAGAACAGGTTATGTTCTACAAAGAAGATAAAACAGGGCAGATTCTGGAAGAAGGTATCAATGAGGCAGGCGCATTCTCTTCATGGATCGCAGCGGCAACGTCTTACAGTACGCACGGCGTTAATATGGTGCCGTTTTATATCTATTATTCCATGTTTGGCTTCCAGCGTATTGGCGACCTAGCTTGGGCGGCAGGTGATTGTCGGTCACGCGGTTTCTTAATTGGTGCAACCGCAGGACGTACCACACTTGCAGGTGAAGGGCTCCAGCATCAAGACGGTCATGGCATGGTACAGGCAGGTTTAATTCCTAACTGTATTTCTTATGATCCCACTTATGCTTATGAGATGGCCGTTATTGTACATAATGGCTTAAAGCGTATGTACACCAATCAAGAAGATATTTATTACTATATCACTGCCATGAACGAAAACTACGTGCAACCTGCTCTACCGAAAGGGGTTGAAAAAGATATTATCAAAGGCATGTATTTATTGCGTAGTGGCGGTAAAAAGAAGAAGAAGGTTCAGTTAATGGGCTCGGGTACGATTTTGCGTGAGGTTATTTTCGCTGCCGACCTATTAATTAGTGACTGGGGCGTTGATGCTGATATTTGGAGTTGCACAAGCTTTAATGAATTAGCACGAGAAGCAAGCAAAACCGAGCGCTGGAATCGTTTACATCCTTTGGAAAAAGCAAAAGTGCCGTTTGTTGCTCAACAGTTAAAAGGACATCGTGGTCCTGTTATTGCCGCAACAGATTACATTAAGCAATATCCAGAGCAAATACGCGAGTGGGTTTCTTCACGTTACGCAACCCTCGGAACCGATGGTTTTGGACGTAGTGATACGCGCCTTGAACTGCGTAAACATTTTGAAGTGAATCGTTATTATATTGTCATTACCGCTTTGAAAGCATTGGTTGACGAAGGTGTATTACCTGCGGTTAAAATTGCTGATGCGATTGCAATGTACGACATTAACGCTGAAAAAATCAACCCACTACAGGCATAATTAAAATGAGTATGAAAGAAATAGTTGTACCTGATATCGGTGACTTTGAGTCCGTAGAAGTTATTGAAATATTAGTAGAAGTTGGCGATAGCGTAGCAGTAGAAGACTCCTTAATCACTGTCGAATCTGATAAAGCATCTATGGAAATACCTAGTAGTGACTCGGGTATTGTAAAAGAAATAAAGCTCTCTCTTGGTGATCATATCGCCGAGGGCGCATCTATTCTTATTATGGAAGTGACGGAATCAGTACCAAGTAGTCCTGAGACAGAAGAATCCCCTGCACCTATTGTAGAAGAAACAAAATCAGAAAAAATCGAGGAGACTGCTAAAGCAGTAGTCCCCCCTGCTCCAATCGCTAAGCCATCGCCCACTGCAAATATAGATGAAGTCACTTTTAGCAAAGCCTATGCAAGCCCGTCTGTACGCAAGTTTGCCCGTGAGTTGGGTGTTGATTTAGGTAAACTTTCAGGCTCAGGACGTAAAAATCGCATTTTGCATGATGATATAAAAAGTTTTGTAAAAACAACGCTAACATCAAGCATTAATCCTGCCGCAAACAGCACAGGCACGCCACTGGGCATTGCCCCCATGCCCGCCATTGATTTTAGTCAGTTTGGCGAAATAGAAACAACATCTCTCAGTAAAATCAACAAGCTCACAGGACAGTTTTTACATCGTAGCTGGGTGACTGTTCCACACGTCACTCAATTTGATGAGTCTGATATTACTGAAATGGAAGCATTTCGTAAAAAAATGGGTAAAGAAATGGAGCGAGACGGGATTAAAATTACTCCCCTTGCATTCATCATTAAAGCCGTTGTTGCTAGTTTAAAAGCATTTCCACGTTTCAATAGTTCATTAGATAGCACAGGCGAGAACCTCATCCTAAAAAGTTATTTTAATATTGGTGTAGCGGTTGATACACCTGATGGATTAGTTGTTCCTGTTATTCGAGGAGCCGACACAAAATCATTAGTTGAAATATCACAAGAAATTCGTGAATTTGCTCTAAAAGCACGCGACAAAAAACTCAAACCTTCTGATATGCAAGGTGGTTGTTTTACCATATCTAGCCTAGGCGGTATTGGCGGAACAAGCTTTACCCCTATCGTGAATACCCCAGAGGTTGCCATATTGGGCGTTTCGCGCTCAAAAATGCAACCTCAATGGAATGGTTCAGAGTTTGAACCACGCCTAATGCTACCGTTGTCATTATCTTATGATCATCGCGTTATTGATGGTGCTGATGGTGCGCGCTTTACGTCACATTTAAGTAAAATGTTGTCGGATATTCGTCGCTTATTGGTCTAATCTTGAATATTAAAGATAGAAAACTTATATCAAACTTAAAGATAGAGAATTAAAACGTGAGCAATATCATAGAAGTACAAGTCCCAGATATTGGTGATTTTGACCAAGTTGAAGTCATCGAAGTGCTAGTTGCCGTTGGTGACAGCATTGAAGTCGAAGATTCTCTTATTACGGTGGAATCAGACAAAGCATCAATGGAAATTCCTAGTTCTGTCAACGGCACAATAACCGAGGTTTTAACCAGTGTTGGCGATAATGTTGCACAAGGCAGCCTTATCTTTAAAGTTGAGTCTAGTGAAGCTATTGCGACTGAAGCACCTCCGAATGAAGATGTACCTGTAACTGACACGCCTTCAGAAACACCTTCACCAACTGCGGATAGTTTTGATGGTGAAGCCGATATGAAAGCCACTGTTGTTGTACTTGGCACAGGTCCTGGCGGATATACTGCGGCATTTCGTGCGGCAGATTTGGGCTTAGATGTCATTATGATCGAACGCTACGAAAATATCGGTGGTGTTTGTCTTAATGTTGGTTGTATTCCGTCAAAAGCCCTACTCCACACCGCTGATGTTATTAATGAAGCTGAAGAGTTTAGTAAGCATGGCGTGAAATTTTCAGCACCAGAAATTGACATTGATGCTATTCGTGATTACAAGTCGGGCATTGTCAAAAAACTTACTGGGGGTTTAAAGCAACTCGCTAAGCAACGTAAAGTCCAAATTGTTCATGGTTACGGAAAATTCACCTCTGCTAATCATATTGAGGTACTTGCTGATGATGGTACAAAAACAGTTATTGGCTTTGACAACTGTATTATTGCCGCAGGTTCTCGCGTCACTAAACTTCCTTTTATTCCTTGGGATGACCCGCGTGTAATTGACTCAACGGGCGCTTTAGAGTTAGAAGAAATACCAAAGCGTATGTTAGTCGTCGGTGGCGGTATTATCGGTCTAGAAATGGCGACAGTATACGATGCGCTAGGATCAAATATCACCGTTGTTGAACTATCAACAGGACTAATGCCAGGCGCTGACCGCGATATAGTCCGTCCGCTAGAACGTCGTATTAAAAAGCGTTACGAAAAAATTTACACCAACACCAAAGTCACCGCGATTACCCCTTCCGATAAAGGTTTAGTTTGTAGCTTTGAAGGCAAAGGAGCCCCCGAAACAGACACCTTCGATCGTGTACTCGTAGCGATAGGACGTACACCTAACGGCTTATTAATTGACGCAGAAAAAGCAGGGGTAGCAGTCAATGACTACGGCTTTATCGAAGTTGATAAGCAAATGCACACCAATGTGGACCATATTTTTGCCATCGGCGATATTGTTGGACAACCCATGTTAGCGCATAAAGCAACGCATGAGGCAAAGGTGGCGGCAGAAGTCATCGCAGGTCACAAAGCTTATTTTGATGCGAGAGCCATTCCTTCGGTAGCGTATACCGACCCTGAAATAGCATGGATGGGGAAAACAGAGGAAGAATGCAAAGCGGAAGGCATAGAAGTAGAAAAAGGTGCATTCCCATGGGCTGCCAGCGGACGCTCTTTAAGTATCGGGCGTAACGAAGGCTTAACCAAAGTGCTGTTTGACAAAACAACAGGGCAGCTCATTGGTGCAGGTATAGTGGGTACCAATGCGGGGGAATTAATCGCAGAAGCAGTACTAGCACTCGAAATGGGAGCAGATGCAGAAGATTTAAGTTTAACTATTCACCCTCACCCAACTTTATCTGAGACGCTTAATTTTGCAGCAGAAGTAGCAGAAGGTACTTGTACTGATATTTATATGCCTAAGGAACGAGCATGAAATAACTTCCCGATTCTAACTTGCTTTTTTATCCCA
>CAZQTJ010000041.1:0-9903 GCA_964596035.1 uncultured Cocleimonas sp.
GCGATGACCGCACCTGTATTCGCGGTATCATCTCAATCACTCAAGTAGGTCGCCAGCTGGGCAGAGAAATTTGTCCTACACGCATTGCAGAAGGTTTTGCAGAGCTTAATAAAGCACTCACTTAAACCTATTACGGTCGAATATTATCCTGTTTATGAGGTATTCGACCATGTAAAACACACTCTCACTACGCCTCAAAGTACATAAAAAACATCTCCCCCTTCTCTTAGAAAGCACTAATTTAGTGCAATACTCGTCCCATTACGCACCAATATTATTCTTATTAAATAAAAACTCTTTCAAAACTAAAAAACACTTAACTATAACCACATGATTCATATGTCATTCATATATTGTTAAGCAAGTTGGCGCACTTATTGCTTTGTAGATATTGCGTTTTATCAAAAAATATAAGGACTATATATGATCATTAAAAATCTTAAAAAAATGACAGCGACCGCTTTAATGCTAGGTTTGTCATTTTCACTCTTATCTAGCCAAGCTTCTGCGGCGGATGACACGATTAAAGTAGGTGTTTTACATTCTCTATCAGGCACTATGGCGATTAGTGAAACGACCCTAAAAGATACTGTATTGATGCTGATAGATGAGCAGAATAAAAAAGGCGGTGTTTTAGGTAAGAAATTAGAAGCGGTTGTGGTTGACCCTGCGTCTGACTGGCCTCTCTTTGCAGAAAAGGCGCGTGAATTAATTACTAAAAAGAAAGTTGCTACTATTTTCGGTTGCTGGACTTCAGTATCACGTAAATCTGTTCTTCCTGTGATCGAAGAGCTAAATGGTTTGATGTTCTACCCTGTGCAGTATGAAGGTGAAGAATCATCGAAAAATATCTTCTACACAGGTGCTGCGCCAAATCAACAGGCTATTCCTGCGGTTGATTATTTAATGAAAGACCTTGAAGTAAAGCGTTGGGTATTAGCAGGTACGGATTATGTTTATCCTCGTACAACTAACAAAATCCTAAAAGCATATTTAAAGTCAAAAGGCGTTGCTGACAAAGATATTATGGTGAACTACACCCCATTTGGTCATTCAGATTGGCAGTCTATTGTGTCTGACATTAAAAAGTTTGGCTCTGCTGGCAAGAAAACAGCGGTTGTTTCTACCATCAATGGTGATGCAAACGTTCCTTTCTACAAAGAGCTAGGCAACCAAGGTATTACTTCTGAGAAGATTCCTGTTATTGCATTCTCTGTGGGTGAAGAAGAACTTGCAGGTATTGACACTAAACCTCTTGTTGGTCACTTAGCGGCATGGAATTACTTCATGAGCGAAGACAACAAAGAAAATGAAGCCTTCATCAAAACATGGCATGCCTTTATTAAAGACAAAAAACGTGTAACCAACGACCCGATGGAAGCAACCGCTATCGGTTTCAAAATGTGGGTTAAAGCAGTAGAAAAAGCAAAATCAACGGATGTTGATAAAGTGGTTGATGCGATGATCGGCATAGAAGTACCTAACCTAACAGGCGGTACAGCAAAAATGTTGAAGAACCATCACCTAACAAAGCCTGTATTGATTGGCGAAATCCAAGAAGACGGTCAGTTTGAAGTGGTTTCTAGAACCGATAAAGAAGTAGCTGGCGATGCATGGTCTGACTACCTTGAAGGGAGTAAAGATTTAATCTCTGATTGGACTAAGCCTATTAGCTGTGGCAACTACAACACTAAAGAAAAGAAATGTTTAGCGGCTGCTAAGTAAGACTTTTATGTGTTTTATTTATGTTAAAAAATAATCATCGTTTCTTTCTTTAACATAAAATACATCGCCACGAAGGACACGATTAATTTCATGTCCTTCGTGGCTTTTTTTTGGTAGATTATTATCCCTCCTTATAAAGCAAGAACGAATCCCATGATGCCAATTCTTAGCTACTCCAAAAAAATTCCGCTCCTAGGAATTATGACCTTATTCATACTTAGTTTGTTTATCTCTGCGCCTTCTTACGCTGAAAAACAAGTTAATTCAGAAGCATTTAATGTTGCAATTGAATCATTAAAATCAAAAAGTTTTAAAGATAAAACCTCAGCATTAGATCAATTGACCGCTACTCAAGACAGCCGTACTTTAAATATTATCGAAGCCATGCTGAAAGCACGTTTGTTTTATACCAAAGCCGATAAAACCGTTGTTATTGCCATTAAAAGTTCAGAAGGCTATGCCATTACTAATGTATTAAATAACGAAGCTTTAGGAACGGTTGAAAAGTCTAAACTTAAAAAAATCACCGTCAATAATAAACTGCGTACCAAAATACGTGCGCTAATAGCATCGTTAAAGCTAAATAATCCTGATGCTGATATACGCTTACAAGCGGTTAAACAAATGATCAGCAACACGGATGAAGCAAGTCTTACTGCGCTTGAAGCTCAGTTAACAAAAGAAACAGATGAAGCTGTACAAGAAAAAATCACCACTATACTTAATTTAAACAAACTTTCTTCTGATAACGAATCGGTAAAACTAGAAGCGATTACAGCGCTTGCTGATAATTTAGAGCCAGAAGTTCGTAGCCAAATAAAAACACTAACTGCTTCTGAAAATAAAAAAATTGCCAGTGCCGCTAAAAAATCCCTACAATCCATCGACGAAAGCATCAGCTTTTATGAAAACGTCAAAACGCTATTTTTTGGATTGAGCCTTGGCTCTATTCTCGTCTTAGCCTCTATTGGTTTGGCAATCACCTTTGGCGTGATGGGTGTCATCAATATGGCGCACGGTGAGCTAATTATGATCGGGGCTTACACCACTTATGTGATTCAACAACTCATGCCGAATCATATCGGTCTATCCTTAGCCGTTGCCGTACCTGCTGCCTTTATTATCTCAGGGTTTGTGGGTATTTTAATTGAACGCTTAGTGATTCGACATTTATATGATCGTCCGCTTGAAACGCTGTTAGCCACCTTCGGTATTAGCCTTATTTTACAACAAGCCGTGCGGGTAATTTTCTCACCACTTAACCGCTCTGTTGAAACGCCACAATGGATGTCTGGCTCTTTAGAAATCAATAGCGTGTTATCGCTCACCTATAACCGCCTTTATATTATCGTCTTTTGCCTGCTAGTGTTTGCACTGCTTTATATCGTAATGAAAAAAACCTCATTAGGACTAAGCGTGCGTGCAGTCTCACAAAACAGACCGATGGCAAGAGCAATGGGCATTCGTGCAAGTCGTATAGATGCCTTAACCTTTGGTTTAGGATCAGGTATTGCAGGCATCGCAGGGGTTGCGCTATCACAACTAACAAATGTAGGGCCTAATTTAGGGCAAGCGTATATTATCGACTCCTTTATGGTGGTAGTGTTTGGAGGCGTGGGGAATCTTTGGGGGACCTTAATTGGTGGTTTCACTCTAGGGATCGCCAATAAATTTTTAGAACCGTGGGCGGGTGCGGTACTCGCTAAAGTACTCATCTTAGTCTTTATTATTCTCTTCATTCAAAAACGCCCGCGTGGATTATTTCCACAAAAAGGTCGTGGAGCGGGGGCTTAATTATGTTAACGAATTTACTCACGGACGACCGTGGCGGAAAGATTTTCTTAATCGTACTTTCCTTGGTCACAATCATCATTCCCATCCTCAATATCTTTGTACCCGAAGGCAATGCACTGCATGTTTCAACTTATACCGTTACCCTGCTAGGAAAATATTTAGCGTTTGCGATTCTCGCCTTGTCGGTTGATTTGGTGTGGGGATATTTAGGTATTTTAAGCCTAGGTCATGGCGCATTTTTCACCTTGGGTGGTTATGCAATGGGCATGTACTTGATGCTACAAATTGGTGATCGTGGCGTTTACGGCAATGCTGATCTGCCTGATTTCATGGTGTTTCTCAATTGGACAGAATTGCCGTGGTTTTGGGGCGGCTTTGATAACTTCTGGTTTGCGATGATCATGGTTGCTTTAGTACCAGGCACACTCGCCTTTATCTTTGGTCTACTTGCCTTTCGCTCACGCGTGACAGGCGTGTACTTATCCATCATCACTCAAGCCCTCACCTATGCGCTCATGCTGGCTTTCTTTCGTAATGAGATGGGCTTTGGTGGTAATAATGGTCTCACCGACTTCAAAGATATTCTCGGTTTTAGCTTACAATCCGATAATACGCGCTTAGTGTTGTTTGTCATCACCGCCATCGCATTAGGCTTAGGCTACTTATCTTGCCGTGCCATTGTGGTCTCGCGTTTAGGAAAAGTTGCCGTTGCCATACGCGATGCCGAAGACAGAGTGCGCTTTACAGGCTACCGTGTCGATCGCGTCAAACTCGCTATTTTCACCTTCTCGGCGGTACTCGCAGGAATTGCAGGTGCATTATATGTTCCGCAAGTCGGCATTATTAACCCTGGTGAATTCTCGCCCTTGCGCTCTATCGAGTTAGTGGTTTGGGTCGCCATCGGCGGGAGAGCAACGCTTTATGGTGCGGTGGTTGGCGCGCTAGTCATTAACTATTCCAAAACCTATCTCACCGCCGCCGCACCTGAAATGTGGATTTTTGTACTCGGTGCAATGTTTGTATTAGTCACGCTCTACCTACCCAATGGCATCGCAGGGCTGATGGCAAAACGAGGAGCAAAGTCATGAAGATTCTCGACAACTTACGTCAAGCAACTAATCGCGACAAAGTTTATGACTTTGTGAATAAACCCACACACACAGACGTTGATACCAGTCATGGGCAAATTCTCTATGTCGAAGATGTCACTGTCTCTTTTGATGGTTTTAAAGCGATTAATGACCTCAATTTTTATATTGAAGTGGGCGAGTTACGCTGCATGATTGGCCCCAATGGCGCAGGTAAAACCACCATGATGGACATCATCACAGGCAAAACGCGCCCTGATAAAGGAAGCGTCTGGTTTGGTCAAAACATCAATTTACTTAACTTTGATGAGCCAGAAATATCACAAATGGGCATCGGCAGAAAATTTCAAAAGCCAACCGTATTTGAATTTCACACCGTCTTTGAAAACCTAGAATTATCCATTGCAGGTGATAAAAGCGTATGGACAACCTTTAGAGCCAAGCTTTCAGGCGAACAACTCGACCGCATAGATGAAGTATTGAATATTATTGGTCTCAAAGAAAACGCCCAACAACGCTCTGGCTCATTGTCACACGGTCAAAAACAGTGGCTAGAAATTGGCATGTTATTAATGCAAGACCCTAAACTACTGCTCGTCGATGAACCCGTTGCAGGCATGACCCATCAAGAAATGGACAGAACCGCCGAGCTATTAACCTCGCTCGCAGGTAAACACTCGGTCGTCGTCGTCGAACATGATATGGATTTTGTACGCTCTATCGCCAATCAAGTCACCGTCTTACATCAAGGTAGTGTGTTAGCAGAAGGCACAATGGACGAAGTGCAAAATAATCAAAAAGTAATTGAGGTCTATCTCGGTGAATGAAGCAACAGCAACAATCGATAACATTTTAACCGTCAAAGGAATAAATCAATTTTACGGTGAAAGCCACACTTTATGGGATCTTGACCTAGACATCGAAAAAGGAAAATGCACCTGTTTAATGGGACGTAATGGTGTCGGTAAAACCACCCTACTGCAAAGTATTATGGGTTTGCAAACGATAGCATCAGGCACAATACATTTTGCAGGTAAAAATATCCAAAACAAAGCCGCTGAAGTTCGCGCAGGCATTGGCATTGGTTACGTCCCGCAAGGTCGTCAGATTTTTCCTCAGCTCACTGTTGGCGAAAACTTAGAAACAGGCTTGTTTGCACGCACAGATAAAGTCAAAAAAGTGCCTGAATTTATCTTTGAGCTATTCCCCGTACTCAAAGAAATGATCAACCGAAACGGTGGCGACTTATCAGGTGGACAACAGCAACAACTCGCCATCGGACGCGCCCTAGTCATTGATCCTAAAATACTCATTCTGGATGAACCAACCGAAGGCATCCAACCCAATATCGTCGCCCAAATTGGCGACATCATTCAAAAGCTAACCAAAGAACTGGATATAACTGTATTGCTGGTTGAGCAAAAACTTCCCTTTGCGCGACGCGTCGGTGATAAGTTTTGTATACTTGAACGTGGAAAAAACGTAGCGACAGGCGCAATGAGTGACTTGGATGATGAGTTAGTGAAGCAATTCTTAACGGTATAAACAACGGATGACGCAAAACCCTCAGACCGAAAACACAGGCTGGCAAGCAAACTTATCGCTTGAGTTTAAAGCCAGACCCAAGCGTACAATTATCAGTAAGCGAGAACATAAAGGACCACTTGCTATCCAGCGCCCTTTTTACCCTGAAGATGATGTTTGCCATGTGTATTTATTACACCCGCCTGGCGGCGTTGTCGGCGGTGATCTACTTCATATTAACGTAGCGCTTAAAGAACAAGCCCAAGTGCTAATCACCACCCCAGGTGCAACTAAGTTTTATCGTAATACAGGACAACTAGCCCAACAAAAACAAACGCTAAACATTGCAGATGGCTGTGCTTTAGAATGGTTTCCGCAAGAAAACATCTTCTTTGACAATACCCATTCAAACCTAAGCACAACCGTCCATTTAGAAAAATCAGCACGTTTTATGGGCTGGGAAATTCAATGCTACGGACGACCTGCGGCAAATGAATTATTTACCACAGGGCAAGTCACCACCGCTTTAGAAATCTTTCGTGACGGCAAAGCCATCTTATTAGATCGTTTACAGTTAAATAATCAAGCGGAGCTAAATAGCCCTATCTGTATTAATCACTATCCTTGTTTTGGTACGTTTATATCGACAAATGCAACACAAGCATCGTTAGATCAAGCACGTTTAGCCGTAAAAAATTTAGAATTATCATCACAAAAAGTAGAAGTCGGTATCACACTACTTGACGATCTGCTCCTTGCCCGTTGTCTTGGTCAACACTCAGAACAGGTCAGCAATGTATTAAAAACTGTCTGGTCTGCATTGCGTAATGACGTTATGCAACGACCTGTTTGTTTGCCACGAATTTGGGCGACATAAGTAGTGGACACTACTCACGTTCATGATTGATAACAGAGACCGTACTCCCTACTCTAGTTTTAATCTCTAACTCCCTTAGCCTATGATTACTTATAATTTGCATAATCTCAGAGCCATTCTTAATTTTTCCAATGGTATAAATTACCACCGCCGCCTTTACCAAATCAGAAAAAGCATCCCCTATTGAGGCTTCTTTTTTATCAACTGGAAGCACAGCGGTTCGAATGGAAACCTTCTCGGAGCTTACTATACGTTTATCAGTAGTAGCACAAGCCGAAAAAAAACCACAGAAACAACTGCATATTAAAATCACCTTTATTTTCTTAAACATCAGCACTCTTCCTTTTATATATTAGTTAAATAACAAATCGCCATTTGTTAAGAGGATATGCTTTCTTTAATGGCTATTTAATCACCAGAATAAGAAATAAATTATTTTTTTAAACTGATGATTAAATCGGCAGTATGATCAGCATTAAGACATATGGCAGGTTTGTATATCATTCTAAAAAATTATATTTAGTGAACACTCCTTCGTCACAATGCTTTTTAACAAAAAGGAGTATTACATGTTGTTAGCAGAAGATTATTTAACAGACGATGTTATAAATCATCTATATGTGTACACAAAAAGGAAAATGAATAAATTAAGGGGGAGTGTTATACATGGACGTATGAGCGCCCAAGATGTTGCCCATGAAGCAATCGCCAAGACCTTATCTAATGAACGTCCGTGGAATGCGGTCAAGTGCCCTAACCTTTTTGTACATCTAGCAGGCTGCGCTAAAAGCATTATGTCCAACCAAATAAATTTAAAAGAATCAAAGAATATTGAGAGTCGAGATGATCTTGATCATTATCATGAGAAAAAAACTGACAATCAGTCCATTGTTGACTCTGATTCTATGAAAGCACACCGCTCACATAGAAGCGCAACATTTTCTCCAGAAGAACTACAATCAGCCTTTTCTGACTTTGAATTTCTTATGGAATACCTTGCCGAAAATAGGGAGGACTTAATTACACTTGCAAAAGCGATGTTAGTAGATGAAATATCAAAGCCTCAAGAGCTAGCATCACATCTTGGAATTAATGTCTCTACCGTTAACGCTAAAAAATTAGCCCTTAAAAGAATTGTTCTAAAAATACAGGAGGGAGAATAATGAAATTTCTATCCTTAATATCTTATTTTTCAAAAAATAAAAAAAACGTAAAAACAAGCCCTAAAAACGTAACTGAAACTATTTGCAAGGAGCATTCAGACCTTTATGATGATGAAGATTTTCTTGAAGTATTAGCAATGAGTTCAGAAGAGGTGCGAGCTGATATTCGCTCATATCAAGAATCTCCTGATGAGATTGTTGCGCTTATTAGGGGACGCTTAGACAATAAAATAACGCCCTTGAAAAACAATAAAGAAACAATAAATATTATGACTTTTTTATCTAGCTTAATTGATAAAAAAATAATTATGGATGCATTCAATAAATCAAAGAAAAAAAATACTTTCAGAGATTCATTTTCATCATTGCCTGCAATATTAATAGTATCTGTTGTTGCTTTTTTTGTTGCTCCACCCATTATTGGAAATTCTGATTACACCTTTGTAAAAAAAGAAAATATTGCTCTCATACAAAAAAATAAGGAGCAAATAAATAATATGAAAAGGTTGATAGAAAAACAAAAGCTTGAATTAGCTAGGTACGAATCAATTCGTGATAACTTCGTTGACTCTGATACAAATGATACTCCATTAGTAGCATTATCCCCATTACATGAAGACTCATCACTTACAATAAGTTTATTAAACAAAAGTTTAAGCGATGACTATTTAGTAACAACAAGTTTTTATAATAAACCTATCAATACAGAATATAATATAGACTCCAACATTTCATCACAAGCAGTTATATCTTTAGCCTCTCGTTCTAATGAGGACTTAAATTTTAACTTGAAATATGGAGATAATTTATACCATTTATTTAAAAAAAATGATTTATTGGTAAATAATTGGAATACATTAAATGGCTTATCATCCCTACAAGCAGGCAGTAAACTAATTATAAAAACAGATAATAATTATGTAAAAGAAATAAAATATATAAGAAGAGATGGTTCTATAACTAACTATGAGATTAAAGATAGAAATATAAAAAAACATGACAGTAAATTATATTATGCAGAAAATATAGTTATAACAGGAAATATAGACACATCGCTATCTGCATCACTTAAAAACAACGAATTATTTAAAAATAACATATCAATAGCACGTATTATTACGCAAAAAGTAGAACAATATTTAAAAACAGATGCTTCTATTGATTTTAGAAAAATGAGACCTAATGCGCCTTATAAAATTGAGATCAGCGTAAGAAAAAACAGGAGTAATGACAAGATAATACATGTTGATAAAGTCAAAGTAGATCAGCTTGATAATTATGTGATTGCCAGCAATACGTCCACATAAACCTGAATCCGTGAGGCTAATGCGGATAGAGTAACTTCTCATAAGCTGTAGGATAATCATGCTTGTAAATTATGAGAAGTTACGTTTGATAAATAGTCTTGTTGGGCTTCGTACCTCAGCGCCAACCTACAGAACTTTCCTTAATAGATAAGCTAAACCAGCTATTTGAGGAAGTAATGCTTTAGCTTTTCTTTCCATGCAAAAAAGCTTTACCGACATGAAAAGCTAAAACGTTCACTCCTATCTGTTGATTATGAGAAGTTACCTATCATCTATCCACCCCGCTGATCTTTAATATGACAATTCACCTCAGCCCTACTTAACTCAAGGCGTTGTTGATAACAACAACACAGAAGATCGGAAAATAAACGCGCAAAATATTAGATTTATTGTGTCCGCCTTATAGTACCTAAAATTTCTTTCAA
>CAZQTJ010000042.1:0-9877 GCA_964596035.1 uncultured Cocleimonas sp.
TATTTATTAATGCGCTTCATCCCAATTAATTCCAACACCTGTATCGACGACTAATGGCACATCAAGTTGCGCTGCCTCTGTCATGCGCTTTACAATTTCGGTTTCAACACGCTCCACATCCTCTTCTGGTACTTCAAACACCAGCTCGTCATGCACTTGCATAATCATTTTAGTGTGTGGCTCTTGTTGCCAATATTCTTCACGTAGCCAATCATTAACGGAAATCATTGCGAGTTTGATAATATCGGCAGCCGTTCCTTGCATCGGGGCGTTGATAGCGGTGCGTTCGGCATAGGCACGACGCATTCCATTACTGGCGTTAATTTCAGGCAAATGTAAGCGACGACCAAACAGTGTTTCGACATAGCCTTGCTCACGCGCTTTTTCGCGGGTGTTTTCCATATAATCTTGCACCCCCGTATAACGCGAGAAGTATAAATTAACGTATTCTTGAGCTTCACCACGAGACACATTGAGTTGCTTGGCGAGTCCAAAGGCGGACATGCCATAAATCAAACCAAAGTTGACCGCTTTGGCTGCGCGGCGTTGATCTGTTATCACGTCGGCTAAATCAACTGAGAAAATTTCTGCTGCGGTAGCCGCATGTATGTCTTTACCTTCCGAAAAGGCGGTGACCAGCCCTTTATCACCTGATAAATGCGCCATAATACGCAGCTCAATTTGCGAGTAATCGGCGGCAAGTACCTTTTTACCTTCTGGGGCAATAAAAGCTTGTCGAATACGACGACCTTCGCCACTACGCACAGGAATATTTTGTAGATTAGGATCAGAGGAGGATAATCGTCCTGTCGCCGTAATGGCTTGATGATAGGAGGTATGAATCCGCCCTGTATGATCGTTTATTTGCTGTGGAAGTTTGTCGGTATAGGTTGATTTTAGTTTGCTTAAACCACGATGCTCTAGCAATAAACGCGGTACTTCATGGCTTAAAGCCAGCTCTTGCAACACATCTTCTGCGGTAGAAGGCTGACCTTTGGGGGTTTTACGAATAATCGGCAGATTTAACTTATCTTCAGCAAAAAATATTTCTTGGATTTGCTTGGGTGAGCCTAGATTAAATTCTGCACCTGCCTGTTCAAAAATAGTGGCTTCCAGCACTTTCATGCGAGCGGTAATTTCTTCGCTTTGCACTGCCAACATATCGGCATCGACTAAAACACCGTTACGTTCTATCTCGGAGAGTACTTTTAATAAGGGGATTTCTATCTCGCGGTATAATTTAGCTTGATCTTTCAAGGCATTAAGCTGAGGCGCAAAGTGCTGATGTAAACGTAGCGTCATATCGGCATCTTCAGCGGCATAGGGTGAAGCCTCTTCGATGTCTATCTGATTAAAGGTCAGTTGTTTTTTACCCTTGCCCGCAATCTCTTCAAAATGAATGGTTTTATGATCGAGATATTTTTCACACAGGGTATTCATATCGTGGCGATTCGCGGTTGAATCGAGCACATAAGATTGCAACATGGTGTCATGCACAATCCCTTTTAATTCAATACCATGATTTAGTAGCACGCTACGATCATATTTTAAATTTTGACCTACTTTGAGTACCGTTGGATCTTCGAGTAAGGGTTTGAGTTTTTCGAGTGTTGCGTTACGGTTTAATTGCTCAGGTGCGCCAACATAGTCATGAGCAAGCGGTAAATAAGCGGCAATACCTGCTTTTATCGAGAAAGAAACGCCGACGATTTGAGCATCCATATAATTTAAGCTGGTCGTTTCTGTATCAAACGCCATTAATTTAGCGGTCTTTAAATCAGACATCCACTGGTCTAATAGCTCCTCACTAAGAATCGTTTGATAATCAACGTCGGTGATTTCCTGCACTGAGGGTACGTCCTCAAGCTCACTAACGACAACAACTTCTTCTGCTGAAGTTGCCAGTAATTTTTGTAAGCGAGTACGAAAACCATATTGTTGATAAAGCTCGGCGAGGCGTTGTGTATTGACTTTGCTAAAACAGAGTGATTCAGGTGAACAGTCTAAATCTAAATCACAAATAATGGTGACTAGCTCAAAAGACAGCGGTAGAAAGTCTAAAGAGTCGCGTAAATACTCGCCAACTTTACCCTTAAATTTATCGGCATTGTCCATTACATTTTGCAGTGTGCCATATTCCGTTAACCACTTAACCGCTGTTTTTGGCCCTACTTTTGGCACACCTGGAATATTATCCGAGGTATCACCCATCAAGGCTAAATAATCACGGATACGTTCAGGTGGTACGCCGTATTTATCAATAACACCTTGAATATCATGGTAACTATTGGACATGGTGTTGATAAGATGAACATCCTCCGTTACCAACTGCGCCATGTCTTTATCGCCTGTAGAGATAATCACCTTGCCATCGTATTTACTTGCCAATGTGCCAATAACATCATCAGCCTCTACATCAGGCACAATCATCAAGGGATAACCCATTGCACGGATAATCTCAAGTAACGGCTCTATCTGGTCGCGCAACTCATCAGGCATGGGGGGGCGGTTGGCTTTGTAATCAGGATAAAGGTCATTACGAAAGGTTTTACCCTTAGCATCAAACACCACCACCATATGCTCAGGGTCATAGCTTTTACGCAAGCTATCCAACATACTCAATACGCCATGAATCGCATTAGTACGCATACCATCAGGAGCAGTTAATGGTGCTTTAATACCGTAGAAAGCACGGAATAGGTAGGATGATCCATCGACTAAAATAAGAGGTTTGTCGTTATTTTTATTTGTCATGAGTATAGGGCACTTGCTGGGATTGGAGTGTAAGTATAGGTAAATTTAAGTACATCCTCTACAATACCTTTCAAATTTACCCCTATGAGCATCTACCTTATGAAATTAACGCCAACCATCATTAAATTACACCAAAAATCACGTTTTTTAGAGGTAGGGTTTTCCGATGGGGCTAGTTTTGACCTTCCTTGCGAATATTTGCGGGTATTTTCCCCTTCCGCCGAAGTACGAGCAACAGATGAGCCAGTTGATGGTAAAGCGATGGTGAATATTACAGCGGTTGAGCCAATGGGTAGTTACTCTGTTTGCTTAGTTTTTGATGATGGTCATAACACAGGGATTTATTCGTGGGAGACGTTGTATGAGCTAGGGACTCATTATGAAAAAAACTGGGATAATTATTTGAGTAGATTAAAGCGATATGGTGTAAGCCGTGGCGATGAGCAAGGAGAGTTATTAACAAAGGCAAAAACAGTGCAACTACACTATCAGGGAAGTTTGGCGGATATTTCGCCTATCTCTACAGAGACCATCACACTGCCTCTGTCAGTTACTCATATTGCTAATTTATTAGCGTGGTTACGTGCGAAGGGTAAAGCTTGGGCAGTGGCGTTTGCTGATGATGACGTGCAAATAATGATGAATCAAACATTAGTTGATTTAGATGCACCCATTGAGTCAAACGCTGATATTGTGTTTATGTCATTGGATGATGATTGAATAACAGAAAAAGGGGGCTTACGCCCCAAACAGGATGCTCATCGTTTGAAAATGAGCAAGGCATGTTAGTTTTATTGTTCAGATTTTAAGCTGTGTAGATTATATACATGAATGACTGTTTTTCAATCAATAATTTCAGTTTATAAGCGAGTAAAGAAAATTTAAATAATCTGTATGCTAACGCCTACATAAAACCTTTTTCTGCCTGATTATTTTTTGCTGTGAGGGTATTACATCCTCACGCCTTTCTACAAACACTACACAAAAGGAACTAAAGGGCGGTTCCACAGATTACGCAAACCCCACCAGCGTGATGCAACTGTTCCGTAAACAGAACGAAAATCAACGCTATGACGTAACGCATTGTTATTTAAACGTCGTAAATCAGGATTTTTACCATAAATCCCACCACGTACTTTGCCACCCATGACTAAGTGGGCTGAGGCTTCGCCATGATCTGTTCCTCTGCTGCTATTTTCAGCAACTTGACGACCAAATTCTGAGTAGGTCATGACTAATACATCATTCCAATGCCCGTTGCGTTTCATATTTTGCGCAAAAGCATGCAGGCTATCAGCTAACATTTTGAGTAATCGCGCATGTTGTTGTGATTGCATCGCGTGGGTATCAAAATTACTCAGTGTAATTTTATAACTCGGTATATCAATACCGCTATTGATTAAACGCGCCACAGAAGCAAATTCTCGACCAAATGAATGTCGTGGAAAACTTCCTGCTACATCACGCGCCTTATGTAGATGGTTTTTTAATGTCACCGTCGAGTCTGCCACAATACGTTCTGTTTTTAGCAAATGAGACAAGGCGTTATTACTGCTATTAGAAGTATCCGCTTTCATGCGCTGATTGCTACGCACAAAAGCATTGAGGTCATTTACTTTTAAGCTACTCGCTCTATTTCCCGAAAGTGGGCCTAAATCAGTATTAAAAGCAAGTCCTGTTATATCATGGTTTGCTCCCAGTAAATGAGCGACCCAACCCTCATCTACTTTTTGATTATAATTCGAGGCAGAATCCCAAATATCTATCGACCGAAAATGCGAGCGATTACTACGCGGATAACCAACACCCTGCAACCACGCCATCTCCTTATGTTGCCAATATTGTTGCAAAGGTCGTAAGGAAGGATGCATTGCCAGCGAATCGCTAATCGGTAACATTGATTTTTTAGGTACCGCAATACTCGGACGTAGCTTGTAGTACAAAGGGTCGGTAAATGGAATTAAGGTATTCAAACCATCATTGCCACCGCGTAATTCAACCAAAACCACAATACGCTGTTTAGATGCTGATGTATTTCTGCCCTGTGATGCTTCCGCTGTTGTAGATAACAATCCTGCACTTAATGGCAATGCGCCAAGAGAGCCTAATTTTATAAATGTTCTGCGTTTCATTGTGTCCACCTACTTTAAATAAGTTGATAAGCAGGATCTGTTAACAAAGCCTGTAATTTTTGTTGATAATTTAAGGTGTGCGTCGGTGATTTATGAATCGCCCGTCTTGCTAACAACCAATGTTCCCGCTGTTGTTTTTTTAAACGAGGAATTCTTGCAATATCCTTATGATTCGCTTTATTAATAAACTCAGACATTAAATTAATACGCATAGGCAGGGTAAAGGTATCTATCCAATCTTGCCCTCCCGCATAGCCCTTAGGAGTCTCTGGAGAAAGAATCTTTTGCCCAAGCGCATCACAAATACCCACAATACGTTTGGTGCTAGGCGGTTTGATGGTCAGAGAGCGCAATGTGCCAACCACAAGCTCAACAGGAGATTTTATCTTTTCACCACGATGATGGGATGACCAAAATTCAGGGCTGTTTAATACCGCGACTAATAAAGTGCGAATATCATAATTAGCATGACGAAAAATATTCCCCCAGCGTCGTATCGTTTGTGCATTGGGTTTCTCGTCGCTAATAAACTCAGCCCAAAATTGTTTCGCAATATGCTCAGCGGCATAAGGACTCTTCAGAATTTGATCAATAATGTGATTGCCATTCAAACGTCCTCTCTTTCCCATAAAGGTCTTAATACTGTTGTCATGCAAATCTTTACGAAACACAAAGCGTTGATGACGACGATCAACCGTCCACCCCGTAAATGCTTTTGCGGCTGCACGAATATCGGCTTCCGAATAATGCCCTTCACCCAAGGTAAATAGCTCTAGCAACTCACGGGCGAAATTCTCATTCGGTTTGCCTGCCATACTGTAGTCATTATCTAAATAAATCAGCATCGCAGGGTCACGCGATACGGCATGTAATAACTGTTTGAAATTACCCAAGCCATGACGACGAAAGAGAAGGCTTTGCTTTAATAATAAGTTGGCTTGGTTGACTTTATTAATTGATGAGGTGAAATGATTATGCCAAAACAACACCATGCGTTCAGTTAGGGGGTATGGAGTAGCTAACATATTTTTCACAAGCCACTGCTTAAGTGCTTGTTTATCTCGACTTAAACGACGACCCAATTGTTGTTTTTGTTGCGGTGTCTGTTTAGCATTCCAAGGGGTCCAGTTCGCAAGTTTAGGAGGCGCTAACATCCAGCGATTCGAAGCACTGTAAACAGCATGATGAACACTTTTTTCTTTTGATAAATGACGATAACGCTGCAAATCATGCCAGCGAACCCCTAAGCCCGTGCGCATTGATAAATGCCGAGCCGCTTGTAAATTCATTTTCCCCATAACTTAAGCCCACTAAAAAATTTAATATCAACTTTTAGTTGCAATATGAACCCATCATTTTCAGTGATACTGTAGATGACAGACTGAGTGGCTTATCGAAATAAAAGTTGTTTATTGATAGATATTTGAATTTTGAGGAGCTTCGTTATTATTATTTCTCACTGCATAAAACGATTCATATGGGGATAATATCCCCATATAGATTAATATTCAATCACACTATGGTTGAATAATATGCATATAGATATTACTTATCAACAAGTGATTAGTGCTACTTATGGATAGAATGGTTAAATATAATGATTATGGTTTTAACATATTCATATCTACTTAGGGATGGAGTTGAAGCTTTTGCTTTTGGGGAAGTAGCTTAAATTTGTTGTTCACATGATTAAACTGTAGGTGAGTGCTGAGGTACGAAGCCCAACAATAGGCGCTTTAAATTTTTATCTGTTAGCGTATTATGATTGGAAATTATTCTGAAACCTCAGCATAACTCGTGGTTATGCTGAGGTTTCATTCTATAAAAAATCACAGGAGTCAGTTATGGTAGAACTTTATGAAAAATTAGGTCTTTTTTATATAGGTCAAGATGTTGATAAAACGACCTTAGATACTACCGACGCATTGACACTGCTAAAAAATAAAAATTTCACCACCCATGCGGCGATTATCGGTATGACAGGTAGTGGTAAAACAGGTCTTGGGGTGGGGCTGATTGAAGAAGCGGCGATTGATAATATTCCTTCTATTATTATCGACCCTAAAGGCGATATGGGTAATCTCTGTTTGACCGATCCTGATTTTTCGGCAGATGCTTTTGAGTCATGGGTAGCCGATGAAGCGCGTTCTAAAGAAGAAGACCCTGCGAGTTATGCAGCAAAAATATCATCCCAGTGGAAAGCTGGTATTGAGCGGTCGCATCAAACAGTAGAGCGTGTTAGTCAATTTGATGCGGTAGAAAAAACCATTTACACCCCAGGAAGTAGCGCAGGTGTTAGCTTAAACGTCCTCAGCTCATTAGATGCTCCCCCTAGCCAAATCATCGAAGACAGCGACTCTTTTTCTTCCTATATCAAAACCACTGTGAGTAGTTTGCTTGCCCTAATTGGTGTTGAAGCTGATCCTGTCGAATCAAAAGAATATATTTTACTGGCGCAACTCATCACAAAGTCATGGTTAGCAGCTGAAAGCCTCAGCCTTGAAGACTTAATCGGACGTGTGATTAGTCCTTCGTTTAAGAAAATTGGCGTACTCCCTTTAGAAGCATTCTACCCGCAAGCAGAACGCTTCAAACTTGCCACTAAATTTAATGCTGTCATCGCCTCGCCAACCTTTAGCGCATGGCTAGAAGGCGATGATTTAGATATTCAAAAACTACTTTATGATGAAAATGGTAAGGCAAAAATATCCATATTCTCTATCTCACATCTAAATGATGATGAACGCATGTTCTTTGTCACCATTCTGCTCAATAAATACATCGCATGGATGCGTCGCCAAAGTGGCACATCGGCCTTAAAAACGATTCTCTATATGGACGAGATTTTTGGCTTCTTCCCCCCCATTAAAAACCCACCCAGCAAAGAACCGATGCTACTGATGCTAAAACAAGCGCGTGCTTTTGGTGTAGGTATTATTTTAAGCACCCAAAACCCTGTCGATCTGGATTACAAAGGCTTATCCAATATTGGCACATGGTTTATCGGACGTTTACAAACCACCCAAGATATTGATCGAGTGATTGATGGTTTAGGTGGCAAGGTCGGCTCTAACTACAATAAAAAAGAAATTCAAACACTGTTAGCCAATCTTAAAAAACGTAGCTTCTTCCTCAAAAGCGCACACCTTGATGATATTCGTTTATTCAGCACACGCTGGGTAATGAGCTACCTAAAAGGGCCTTTAAAGCGTGATGAAATATCGCAACTAATGGAAGCGCAAAAAGCACAACTTAAAGCCACAGAAGCAGCACAACCACAAAGTTTAAAACAAACGGTCGAAGGCTACGAAAACTATGCCACGCTTGATAACAGCATTCCACAATACTTTGACCTCGACTTAAGCGAACAACACCATTATCAAGCCAGCTTAGTCGCCAAAACATCCCTTCATTTTTTTAATCAAACACGCGGCATTGACGAGCAAGAAGAGCACTGCCTTAAATTATTATTAAATACTGATGACCGCACCTTAGACTGGGATAATAGTGAAAAAGACGAGTTGGAAGCCTGCTTAAATGAGCTAGTGAGCCAAGCACCTAGCACCGCGAAATATGCTCCTGTTCCTGAATTTATTGGCAGTGATAAAGCCCTGAAAAAAGCCACAGGAAGTTTAAAAGGTTGGCTATATCAAAACTATCGCATGAACCTCTACCGTTCAAAATCACCCAAATTAGAATCTACCCCTTATGAATCATTAGGTGATTTTAAAGTACGTTTAAAAGACCTATTAGACGACAAAAAAGAAATCGAAATTGATAAATTACAAGAACGCTATGGTAAAAAAGAAAAGACCTTACTCAACCGCTTATCCCGCGCCGAAGAACGCGTAGAGAAAGAAAAGTCCGACTCATCAGGCTCTTTAGTATCCGCAGGTATCGCCGTACTAGGCGCACTCTTTGGACGCTCATCAACCGCCAAAGTAGGCAGAGCCATCAGCCGTGGAAGCCGTGTATTAAAAGAACGGGGCGATGTAGGACGCGCAGAAGAACGGGTAGCAGAAGTAGAAGAAGATATTCAGCAACTAGCAGAAGAACTGGAAGATAAAATCGACGCAATGACCGACAAGTATGATGTTGACCTAATAAGCATTGAAGAATTTGCAATTAAATTACGTAAAACAGATATTGAAGTCGATGAAATCGCCATCGTTTGGCAAGCATAAGGTGATTTCTTATAAACGATAGGCAAATATCACCTTTTATAGAAGCCATCGGTTTGACGATGTCGTATTAAATAAAACCACCGTATCGTCTAGCCGACAACTCCTTTTCCGCAGCAATTGCCTGTTGATAATAAGAGCTTACAGCATAAGTAGATTTACTCTGTTTACCTACTTAGGGACGGCGCAACAAATAACCCACAGCAAGCTATTATTTAGGGTTATCCCTTATAAGATCAGGGTTAAACTGCTTGCACTCAGGGCCATCAGCCGCACAATTAGCAGGACTAGGAAGGTTCTGCGGTGGTGGTCTATGGTTATCAAGATCAGGATTATACTGTTTGCAGTTTGCTCCATCGGCAGCACAATCTGCGGGCGGGTTACTACAAGCAGCAAGGCTTGTTAGCAAAAAAAGGCTGGTAAAGAATAAAGGATGCTTTGTCATGTTTTTCTCCAAAAAAGACCGCGCGCAATCACGCGGTAAAGGGTCGAAATTTAGATAACAGATTTTACCCACTTCCTATTTTTAAAACCAATAGCTTAAGCCAAGGTTTACTTGATAATCACCACTGCCATTTTTAGTGATAGAGCTATTTCGAATCGCACGAGGAAGATGCTTGTATTTGGCGCCACCTGTTAATGAAAAATGCTTGGATAACTTAGCTTCTGCTTCCAAACCAACAAAGGGCGTAATCGCTGCTTTTCCTTTGTATGCTTTGCGTGTAGCGGTTGCCTCTGAATTTTTTACACCATAGTAATACCTGAATCCGTGAGGCTACTACGGCATGATGAACAAGTTATTGATTCCAC
>CAZQTJ010000043.1:0-9773 GCA_964596035.1 uncultured Cocleimonas sp.
GATTCAGGCATACATTACTATAAAGTAATACGAAGCAATCAATCTTATAAAGCAAATCAGCACTGTGTATACTCTTCATGCGGTATATTCATCATTGTGTATAGCGTATTTTTAGTCTTTCTTGATAATAATAATATGAAGCTCGTATTTTTTTCATTCTCATTCTTCCTATTTTTTCATTCTGTCTGTTTTGCAGAGAATGAAACGGTTCTCAATGCACAACAAAAACAATTTATAGGTTTTTTAGAAGAGATAAAAAAAGGCAAGTCGGTTGATATTGACGCATTGCAACAGTATGTCTTATACCCTTATCTTGAGTATGAGAAAATTCGTCAGCACAAGCCTTCATCCCCGTCTGATCTTGAGCATTTTATTCATCAATATGAAAATTCATATTTAGCGAATAAGCTATGGTCACAGTGGATGAGAACCTTTGTTAAAAATAAACAATGGAATAAAGTAAAGCAGATATATTCTAAAGAGCGAGGCGGTACTGCCTCACATTGTTATTATTTACAGGCAAAAATTGAGCTTAATGATGAGATAGATCTTAGTAAAAAAGAAGCAATCGCGCTATGGCTGACTGGCTCTAGTCGTCCTTCTGCTTGTTCAGGCTTGTTTGACTTAATGGCATCAAAAGGCTGGCTAGATAAAGATAAAATTTGGCAACGCATCGCGCTCGCAATGGATAAAGGCAATAGGAAATTAGCTAAAAGCTTAGCCAAAAAATTATCGTCAAAAGATCAAAAACGCATTGCGCTATGGAGTCTTTTTAAACATAAAGCAAAGAAGTATCTACAAAAATCCAAAACACTGAAATTACTCTCAGGACAACATGCTTATGATCGTCGTATTTTACTCTATGGTATTAAACGTATAGCACGAAATGATACCGAAAAAGCACAAGAATTTTTACAAAAACTTGAGAAGCGTGTGCAATTTAGTCCTCAAGAAAAAGCAGAAGTGGCTAGTTATATTGCCATGCAAGATGCGCTTAACCACAGCCCTTATGCGCTACAACATTTAGCCGCTATTCCTAGTCAATATCGTGATGACGAAAGTAGCGCGTGGATGGCAAGAATGGCATTGCGTCAGAGTGACTGGAAAAAAGTATTGCTTGCCATCGAGTCTATGAGTAGCAGTTATCAAAAAAAGGATGCGTGGCGATACTGGAAAGCACGCGCCTTATCCGTTGAAGGCAGGGTGGATGAAGCACTTTCATTGTATGAAGAACTGGCACAAGATGCTTCTTATTATGGTTTTTTAGCGGCCGACCGTTTACAGCAAGATTACAAAATAGGCATCACGATTGAGCCAGAGATTAGTGAGCATGTCGCTTTGCTGATGAGTGAAAATATGGGGATTCAACGAGCATTAGAGCTTTTTAAAATAGGTCTTCGCAACGAAGCAAAACGAGAGTGGTTTTATACTGTCAAAGGCTTGAGTAAGAAGGGTAAACTTGCCGCTGCAAAATTGGCTTTAGAAAAAGACTTACCTTTTGTGGCGATTGTTAGCGTAGCGAAAACAAAAGATTGGAATCAAACTGCCTTGCGTTTTCCACTTAAACATAGAGTTTTAATTGAGCAGTACGCGAGCGAAAAAGAGATTCCTGCTGCATGGGTTTATGGCGTTACCCGTAGAGAAAGCGCCTTTGACGCGAATATCGAGTCAGGTGCTAAAGCTTTAGGTTTAATGCAGCTTATACCGCCTACCGCCAAAGCAGTAGGAAAAAAACTAGGTTTGTCGAAACTTGGAAAATACGATATTTTAAAACCAAAAACGAATATTCAACTCGGTAGTGCTTACCTTAAAGAATTGCTTGATCGGTTTAAAGGAAACTATGCCAAAGCCAGTGCCGCTTACAATGCAGGACCGCATCGTATTCCAAAATGGTTGCCAGAAAGTACGCTAGAGGCAAGTCGTTGGGTTGAAAGTATCCCGTTTAGAGAAACCCGCAAATATGTGCGTGCCGTTATGGCGTATACCACTATTTATGATTACAAATTGAATCATGCAACAGGCACAAACTTACGTCTGTCAGACCGACTTGGGGTTATTGCTCCACTAGAGGCTAATTAATGACTCCTCTATATCATCAACAAAAAGGTGTTGCCTTAATTATTGCACTGGTTATCACCACCATTGCAGTCTCTTTAGCCTCGCTGGCAATGTATCGACAACAGCTACAAATACGCTTATCAGGTAATATTTCCAATCTTGAGCAAGCCTATGAATATGCAGTGGGAATGGAAGATTGGTCAAAGAAAATTTTAGAAAAAGATTATAAGGATAACCCAAAGGTTGATTCATTAAAGGAGGACTGGGCTTTTGAATTGCCGCCCATACCGATTCCTGGGGGAAGTTTAAAGGGACAGTTGTTTGATTTGCAGGGACGTATTAACTTAAATACGCTAATTGCGAATTTCCCTAAAATCAAACCAAAAAAGAAGAATGGCCCTAATGGAAAAGGAGGCTTAGATAAATTAAATAAACAGGCATTTAAAACAGAAACCCTCGTTTATGAGCAAATAGTAAAATTAATAACAAAAATTGATACTGAACAGACATTAGGCCCAGCACAAAATTTTGCTGATACAGTTAAGGACTGGGTTGATAAAGATGATGAGGAGTCTCAGGGTGGAGCAGAAAGTGCTTATTATCAATCTCAAGAACGTCCTTACATGAGTGCTAACAGTCTACTAATGAATAATAGCGAACTATTACTATTAAAAGGAATGACAAAAGAAATCACTGAAAAGTTATTACCTTTAGTATCCAGTTTGCCTAAAGACACCAAAATTAATATCAATACGGCGGAAAAAGAAGTACTAGAAGCCATTGGTTTTGATCAAGCAACAATAAAGGATATTAAAGCCGCAAGGGATAAAGCACCTTTTGAAACGATGCAAGACTTTTGGGATCTTGATAAAGTAAAAATATTTTTTGATCCCAATACTGAGAGAGGTAAAAGAAAAGCGAATTACAAGCAAATACTCAGCAACACTAGCAACTACTTTCTCCTACAAGGTCAAGTTAATATCAACAATGCGCGTATTTTTATTAACAGTGTGTTAGAACGAAAAAAAGGTAAAGTCCGTGTCATAATGCGGGACTATAGCAAGCCACCTATCGCTACACCCACCAAAGCAAGCAAACCATAACAATGCAATTACTCCTAATAAAGCTACATTCGGCAGACGCATCTTCTCAAGTATCGCTTGATGTTGCAGAAGTTACTAGCAAACAAAAAACAGCCAACTTTCAGCCTGCTGATTGGGACGAGGCGCATAAACTTTCATCAGGTAAAAAAGTCGTTGTTTTTATACCCAATGAGGATGTATTGCTCACTCACGCCAATATACCTAGCAAAAATAAAAAGCAGTTATTGCAAGCTGTTCCCTACGCACTAGAAGAACGTTTAGCTGATGATATTGACACCTTGCACTTTGCTGTCTACCGTGAAAATAATGATGCACCGACGCATGTTGCGGTTATTAATCATCAAAAAATGGAACATTGGCTTGCTGTCTTACGAGAGCATAATATCCATGCGCATTATATTTTACCTAGTCTGCTTGCACTTCCTTATAAAGAAGGCTGTTGGACATTAGTTAATAAGAAAAATACTGCCTGCTTGCGTCAAAACAAATGGTCAGGCTTTAGTTGCGACCAAACTTTATTGCCTATTTTTATCACAGAAGAACTTGAACAATCCCCACCTGAAGCCATCTATTATGCAGGTGAAGGCGCAGACTATCCGACTGAACTCAGTGAATTTGAACACCACCTACTCAGTAGTGCTAGCGAGGTGAATCACGATGATATTGTTGATGTTTTAGAATTAAATCTATTAACAGGTTTCAGTCGTGGCGACAGTGCCTTACTGAATATTAACTGGAAACCTTGGCGACCTGTTGTTGCATTAACAGGGATATTAGGCGTGATTTGGATAGGCATGTTGGCATGGCAGAACCATCAACTTGATAACAAACTGGCTGCTTTAGATGCCGAAATAGAATCGGTTTATAAAAAGACCTTCCCAAAAAGCCGTATACAAAATGCGCCTGTGCAAATGAAACAAAGACTAGCGGAGCTACAAAAGGCGAATGGTTCTAGCGGTGGGTCAGCCTTGCAAGCTATCGCGACCGTATCCCCCTTTTTTAAGAAATTCCCTAAAATATCGTTACGCGAAATTCGCCGTCAAAACAATGAATTATTATTTGTGATTAGTGCGCCTAACCTTTCTAGTTTGGAGAACTTTAAAAATACACTCCTTAAAGAAGGTGCATTACAGGTTGAGATAAAGTCATCCACAACAACCTCCGATAAAGTAGAATCGACCTTAGTCGTTAAGGGAATGGTATGAGCAATCAAATAAAAAGCTGGTTTTTGATGCTGTCATCACGAGAGAAAACCTTGGTTTCCATCGCCGCAGTCGCCGTTACCCTTATGCTGTTTTGGTTGATTATTATTAATCCTATTCTTAGCAAGCACGATAAGCTCAGCAAGCTAACCGAAGACAAGCGAGTCGAATTGCGTATTATGCAACGTCAAAGTGCTTTAGTGCAGCAGTTACAACAACAGGTGAATAGTGCCAGCATTAAAAAAGTAACAGGAAACCCGCAGCAACTTATCGAGCAAGCATTACAAACATGGCGCTTAAAACCAACGCTACAACGCATGCAGTCTCAAGGTACTAATAAAGTAGCCGTATCACTAAAAAATGCAGAGGCCGATAAAGTGATGCGCTTTATTGCCGAATTAGAACGTAAATATGGCTTAACTAGCACCGCAATGGTGATCACTAAAAGCAAGACCATCGGTATGGTTAATATCCGTTTGACCTTGGAGAAAATATGAAACTAAGGAATTTAATATTACTGGGTATAGCCAGTTTTACGGTGACCGCCATTTGGAAAACACCAGCCAGCTTTGCGTATCAATACCTCCCTCATGACAATGTACAGTTGCAAGGACTATCAGGCACCATATGGAAGGGCGAAGCGGATGAACTTATCAGTAAAAAGATCAACCTTCATAATATAACTTGGTCGTTTAATTTATTAAAAAGTCTCAGTAGTTTTTCACTCAAAACAGATATAGAGATACAAGACACAGAGCTAACCGTAAAGGGCTTAGTAGGTATCAATATGGCGCAAACCATTAGTCTCGATCATACCCAAGTTGAGACAACAGGCGCGTTTATCTCCAAAATGCAGAAGATAGCCAAGCTCAATGGTGATATTAAAGGCAATATTAACCACTTTGAACTCGCTAAAGGTGAACTACCTGAGCTTGAAGCGACTTATCAATGGCAACAAGGCACTTTAATTGCCCCTATAAGAATCCAACCTGCTGGAGATTATGCTATTCGTATTAGCCCGAGTGATAATGGACTCGATGCTAAAATTAGTTCAAATAATGCACCCTTAGCCCTCAGTGGTACGGCAAAAATTGATAAGAAATGGCAATATACAACTGACATCAA
Organism: uncultured Cocleimonas sp.; assembly: GCA_964596035.1. Taxonomy (GTDB): domain Bacteria; phylum Pseudomonadota; class Gammaproteobacteria; order Thiotrichales; family Thiotrichaceae; genus JAGLBW01. The sequence continues at coordinate 5,489 of CAZQTJ010000043.1, forward strand.
GATCAAAGCTGCCAATGCCTCAGCTAAAGGCACAATGAATATATTACGTATGGCAGTTGGCAAGTTAGAGGCGGACGGCTCTGCTGTTATCAAACAAAAAGGGCAACTTAAACCTTTCTATTAATTCTCATTCCTTAGGACTTCAACTTACTTATCCCAACAGACTTTACATTATGAACCTTACTAAAACACCTGCCACCGTTGTTACTGGTTTTCTGGGTAGTGGTAAAACCACCTTACTTTCTAATATTGTTAAACAAGCCAGCGGCAAACGCATTGCAATTATCGTCAATGAGTTTGGCGAAACAGATATTGATTCCGATCTACTCCGCAGTTGCGCTATCGAAGGTTGCGAAGAAAATAACAATGATGTGACACTATTAGAAGATGGCATCTACGAATTGCCTAATGGCTGCATCTGTTGCACGGTTGAAGAAGAGTTTCTTCCTGTGATGAAGAAGCTAGTAGAGCGACGTGATGAGATTGATCATGTGCTTATCGAAACATCAGGTTTAGCACTGCCAAAACCTTTAGTGCAAGCGTTTAACTGGCCCGAAGTGCAAAACCATTTTACCGTTGATGCTGTTATCACTGTCGTTGATGGCCCTGCTCTTAGTGATGGACGCTTTGCCCACAGCCACGAGCAAATCGAAAATCAACGTCAAGCCGATGAAAGCCTTGACCATGACCCCAGTATTCAAGAATTATTTGAAGACCAACTCGGCGCGGCTGATTTAGTGATTATCAGTAAAAATGACTTGGTTGATGCCGATAAGAGCAAAGCAATAGAAGATAAGTTACGCGCTCAACTGAAAGACGCTATCAAAATAATCGGTATCGAAAAGGGTGAAATAAATCCTGAGCTTATTCTTGGTTTAGAGGCTGCTAGTGAAAGTCGTATTGAGTCACTCCACTCTCATCATGACCATCATCATGAGCATGGAAAACACCACCATCATGCGCATGATGACTTTGACTCTATCGTTGTATCTTTAGGAATGGTTGATAACGACACGCTTTTACAGCAACTTAACGGCGTTATAAGAGCGCACAATATTTACCGTGCGAAAGGTTTTGTCGCGCTGGAAAATAAACCCATGCGTCAAGTCGTGCAAGCCGTCGGCGCGAGAGTAGAGCATTATTTTGATCGACCTTGGCGGGCGGATGAAACACCCAGAACAGAAATTGTACTTATCGGCAAACAACTCGATAAGGAGCAGATAAAAGATGCTTTACAAACGGCTGAGTTAGCAGACCAGCAATTTAACTAAAAAATTATTTTTCTGTCTTACTATCAAGCGGAAAAACTAAAAAACTACTATGTTCATACCAATCACCCAGCACAATACGCGTAGCTTGTTTTCCATCTAATTCAAAGTTATGCGTTGCGGGGCGATGGGTGTGCCCATGAATTAGTTGCATCACATTATACTCACGCATAATTTTTTCGACTTCATTTTGGTTTACATCCAGAATATCTTCTTGTTTACCTTTGGTCTTTTCTTGACTAATTTCACGTAATTTTATGGCTTCTTCGATACGTTCAACTAATGGTTTAGCCAGAAACTCTGCTTGCCATTGTTGCTTGCGTAACATACTCCGTAGCTGTTGATATTCAATATCATCGGTACATAAGGTGTCGCCGTGCATAATGAGTGTCGGCGTACCATATAAGTCTATCACGCTATGTTCTGCTAATAGGCTTGCACCAATGTTTTCGATAAATTGATGACCGATAAGAAAGTCACGATTGCCGTGTGCAAAGTATATTTTTGTGCCACTGGCAGATAGTGTTTTTAGCTGATGTACAAGGTCTAAAGATGATGCGCCTAAGGGAGTGCCAAGAATATCATCACCAATCCACGCTTCAAATAAATCACCCAAAATATACAATGCCTCAGCGTCGCCTTTGATATTGGCTAAAAAATCAAAAAACGCTTGGGTAATATGGGGACGACTATCATCAAGATGTAAGTCAGAGATAAACCAAGTTTTCATACACATTCCTAAGGCAAAAAAAAGGATGACAAATTGTCACCCTTAAGAATACATCAAAAAATTAAAGTGTTAATTACTCAACAACGGTCATTTTATTGATAACAACAGGCTCAAGCGGTACATCGCCATGTCCACCGTGATTACCTGTTTTAACAGCAGCAATTGAATCAACCACCTCCATGCCTTCCGTTACTTTACCAAAGACAGCATACCCCCAGCCTTGAGGTGTTTTACTAGTATGGTTAAGAAAATCATTGTCTTTTAAATTGATAAAAAACTGTGATGTTGCAGAGTCAGGTACGTTTGTACGTGCCATTGCTAATGTGCCACGGTCATTCTTTAGACCATTATCAGCTTCATTTTTAATCGGTGCTTTATTTGCTTTTTCGCTCATATCAGGATTCATACCGCCACCTTGGATCATAAATCCTGGGATAACACGGTGGAAAATTAAACCGTCATAAAAAGCATCTTTAACGTAGCTCACCATATTTGCGGTGGATAACGGGGCTTTATCCGCATACAGCTCAATCGTGATGTTGCCTTTGTTTGTTTCCATTTTGATAATTGGGTTAGCAGACATTGTCTCTCCTGAAGTCTTTGTTTTGGTCTCTTTTTCGCCCGATGTTTTCGTTGCTTCGTTCTGAGCATTACAGCCAGTGAACAACATAAAAAAAGCGAGAAATAGCGCAGTAAATTGTTTAATTGATAATAATTTCATTAGTTTTCCCCTAAGGACTGATATGTTGAGACCTTTGCTATTTTTTCATACAAAGGTCTCATGGTTTATTTTTATTTACATTCTATCGGGTCGATCTTGTATTTTACAAGGCGCGTATCATAGCGGATTAATGCTGGCTCTGCTACCATACGTCACCCAAAACCCTATAACAGAAACAAAAACCATGCTTGAAATATACAACACACTGACCAATCAAAAAGAAGAATTTAAACCCATAGAAAAAAACAAAATTCGCATGTACGTGTGTGGTATGACAGTGTATGACTACTGCCACTTAGGTCATGCGCGGGTTATGGTCGCTTTTGATGTCATTTATCGTTACTTATTGCATAAAGGTTTCGAGGTTGCTTATGCGCGTAATATTACCGATATTGACGATAAAATCATTCAGCGTGCGCTTGAAAATGGCGAAGATTTTAATGAGCTAACGAAACGCTTTATTGATGCGATGCACGAAGACGAAGATAGCTTAGGTCTGTTACGCCCCAACTTAGAGCCGCGCGCCACCGAAAATATTCCCTCCATTATTAAAATGATCGAAACACTGATCGAAAAAGATTTTGCGTATGTGGGTAGCAATGGCGATGTGTATTACGCCGTGGCAAAGTTTACAGGCTATGGCAAATTATCAGGTCGTAATTTAGAAGATTTACGCAAAGGCGCAGGCGACCGTATTGCTATTGACGATGCAAAAAATGATCCTTTAGATTTTGTACTATGGAAACCCGCAAAAGAGGGAGAACCATCGTGGTCATCACCTTGGGGAGAAGGTCGCCCTGGCTGGCATATTGAATGCTCAGCCATGTCAACAGAACTATTTGGCTCAACGTTCGACATTCACGGCGGAGGTAAAGACTTACAGTTTCCGCATCATGAAAATGAAATCGCACAATCAGAAGCCTGCACAGGACAGCATTTTGCAAATTACTGGATGCACAATGGCTTTATTCGTATCGATCAAGAAAAAATGTCCAAGTCTTTAGGTAATTTTTTTACGATTAGAGAAGTATTAGAAAAATATCGAGGCGAAGAAATACGCTACTTCTTACTCACGAGCCAATACCGTAGCCCGCTCAACTACAGCAACGATCAATTAGACAGTGCCAGTAAAGCATTAGCCCGTTTATATGCCGCATTACGTGGTTTGCCCGAAGCAAAAGCCATCGAAAAAACAGACTACGCCTTCCGCTTTCATGCCGCAATGCATGATGATTTCAACACCCCAGAAGCCTTAGCCGCACTGTTTGACCTCTCCCGCGAAACCAATAAAGTACGTGATGAAAAAGGTGAGACGGAAGCAGCCCCTTATGGCGCTTTATTACGCAAGCTAGGTAGCCTATTAGGTATTTTACAAATTGACCCAGACACATGGTTACAAGGCGATGCAAGTGATGAAGGTTTAGATAGCGAAGCGGTAGAAGCCTTAATTCAGAAACGCTTAGACGCAAAAGCCAATAAAAACTGGGCAGAAGCCGATAAAATACGCGATGAGTTAAAAGAAGCGGGGATTTCTTTGGAAGATAAAGGTGCCGAGACTATTTGGCG
>CAZQTJ010000044.1:0-7475 GCA_964596035.1 uncultured Cocleimonas sp.
TTTAAATCCCGTGCTAAACCAATATCTTACGCCATGTTATCCGCATTGACCTCACGGATTCAGGGTATAATAAATCTACTTAACTTAAGGACTCAGGCTTAAATGATGTTCCCCAATAAATAAAAAGCCTTTGAAACTAAGTTTCAAAGGCTTTTTATTTATTTACCTAATCCAAATTAATTCATGAATTTAGGATTTAGAAAAGATTCTTCTAATATTGTCTTTTCTCACGTTCATTACCTACAATTGCTCCGCCTATTGCGCCAATAATAGCCCCGTCGCGCATACGTTTGTCACTATGGTTTCCTGTCGCACGTCCTGCAACAGCACCAGCTACCGCACCTACAGCAGCTCCTTTAACTGCACCAGATGATCCGCAACCACTTAATGTTAAAGTAGATACAACGATACTCGCTAATATTAATTGTTTTTTCATTTTTAAAATTCCTTTGTAAATTAATGTGTTAATCTGCTGTGCAAACGTATTGCTTTAGCATGAAATCGCTAGTTAGCCATAGCGATTTCTCCAAGTATGACATCATTTATCTCTATAGGTTCTATTGTAATTATTTATCATATTGATAAATTATATCAATGAATGAAGTTAAAGTATTTTGTCGAGTTTACACCTTTTGCGATGAGTAATTAGTGTCTTTGCTTTATCTGGAAAAATTATTTAGAGGTTAGTTGTTGTTGTAACTTCTCATAAACGATAGCTAATACCACACTTTATTAGGCGTGAAAGCTTTAGCTTTTGCCAAACAAACTGTTGCTTATGATAACTTACTTGTTGTATATCAATGGATTGTATTGTTCGTTTTGATAGCTTGTGATGAGGGCTAATTTAATTAGGATAAGCCCTTTTGCTATGTCAAAATACCTCGTTTATTTGTTGCGTGTTAGCTTGGTATGATTGAATATTTCTTTATCATTATTGGAACGGTATGGGTTAATAATATCGTTTTGTCACAGTTTCTTGGCTTGTGTCCGTTTATGGGTGTGTCTCGTAAATTAGAAACGGCGATAGGTATGGGCTTGGCGACGGTATTTGTATTGACTTTATCGTCCATTACTAGCTATTTAATTCATAAATACTTGCTTGTTCCCAATGGTTTGGAGTATTTGCGAACGATTAGTTTTATCTTGGTTATTGCAGGAATTGTTGGCTTTACCGAATTGGTAGTGCATAAAACCAGTCCTTTATTACACAATGTTTTAGGTATTTATTTGCCTTTAATTACAACAAACTGTGCAGTTTTAGGAGTGGCACTGTTAAACGTCCAAAAATCAAATGGCTTTATTGAGTCAGGTTTATATGGCTTTGGTTCTGCAATGGGCTTTACGTTGATATTGGTCTTGTTTGCAGCAATGCGAGAGCGTATAGCCGCTTCTGATGTGCCTGAAGTTTTTCAAGGTAATGCCATATCGATGATTACCGCAGGCTTGATGGCTCTTGCCTTTATGGGCTTTACTGGTTTGATTAAGGCATAAAACGGCATATGGATTCAGAAATAATCAAGGCGATTTTGGTACTGGTAGGACTTGCGGGTTTTTTAGGGCTAGTTTTAGGCTATGCTGCCGTTCGCTTTAAAGTCGAAGGCGATCCTATTACCGACCAGATAGACAGCCTCTTGCCGCAAACTCAATGTGGGCAATGCAGTTTTGCTGGTTGTCGTCCTTATGCTGAGGCAATTGCTAAAGGTGAAATTGGCATTAATCAATGCCCACCAGGAGGCGATGCGACCATTCAAGCTTTAGCAGATTTGCTCGATGTAGAAGCAGAGCCTTTAGACGAAGAACTTGCGACAAAGGAAAATATTCCAACCGTTGCCGTTATTATCGAAGATACCTGTATAGGCTGTACGCTTTGCATTCAAGCTTGTCCTGTCGATGCAATTGTCGGCTCTGCTAAACATATGCACACGGTCATCGCTTCTGAATGCACAGGTTGTGACTTGTGTTTACCGCCTTGTCCTGTTGATTGCATTATCATGGAACCGATTAAACAGACTTCTGAGCATTGGCAATGGCCTGAGCCAACTCATCCTGTTAGTGCTTTACAAAATATAGCGGTATCCACGGCTATAAAAGAGGAGGGTTGATGATGAGTACGTCCTCAACGCGTAAATTATGGAAATTTCATGGCGGTGTTCATCCTGAATTTCATAAAGATGAATCCACTACAAAGCCTATAGCCCCTTTATTTTTGCCAAAAAAATTAGTGCTACCTCTACAGCAACATATCGGCATGATGGCTGATTTATTAGTAGGCATTGGTGATAAGGTTAAAAAAGGTCAGCCACTAACAGCGGTTGCGGATGAAAAACTAGGGGCATCACTCCATGCGCCTAGTTCGGGCACTATTATTGCTATTGAAAAACATGCGATACCACATCCCTCAAGCTTGGATGGTTTATGTATAGTGCTGGAGCTTGATGGCGAGGATGATTGGGGCGACTATCGTTTAGCGCCATATGATGATATAGAACAATGCGATAAAGCATTACTGTTGGAGCGCATTGAAAAAGCGGGTATTGTCGGTTTAGGAGGCGCGGCTTTTCCATCATCCGTAAAAATAAACGCCTCCACCAAAAAGGGCATAGATACCTTAATAATTAATGCCTCAGAGTGTGAGCCGTATATCACTTGTGATGATATGTTAATGCGTGAACGTGCCGATGACATTGTTATTGGTATCCGTATTTTATTAACGCTATTAAATCCTAAGCAATGCTTGATCGGTATTGAAGATAATAAGCTTGAAGCAATCCAGTCCATGCAACAAGCAACCAAGCAGTTAGCTAATGTGCATATTTGTCGTATCCCCACTATTTATCCTAGCGGTGGTGAAAAACAACTCATTAAAATACTAACAGGAAAAGAAGTCCCTGTTGGCGGTATCCCACTAGACTTAAACATGCTTTGTCATAATATCGCAACGAGTTATGCCTTGTATAAAGCCGTCATAAAAGGCGAGCCACTGATCTCGCGTGTGGTAACGATTACAGGTGATGGCATCAAACAGCCTCAAAATATAGAGGCTTTAATCGGTACTTTGGTAAGTGATCTAGTATCTCAGGTAGGCGGTTATACCGCTAAAGCGCAGCGCCTTATTATGGGCGGTCCAATGATGGGCTTTGGCTTGGGAAATGACAATATTCCCATGATAAAAGCAAGCAACTGCTTTCTAGTTGCCTCCGATTCTGCTTTAAAACAAGCTAAATCACCACACTCATCACAGCCTCAGATGCCTTGTATTCGTTGTGGTAAATGTATGGATGCTTGTCCTGCCGACTTATTGCCACAGCAATTATATTGGCATACACAAGCCAAAGATTATGAAAAAGTCACTGAACATCAGCTTAATAGTTGTATTGAATGTGGCTGTTGTGATTTTGTTTGTCCTAGTCATATTCCTTTAGTGAGTTATTTCCGCTTTGCCAAATCTGAAATACGCGCTCAACAAGAAGCGCTCGAAAAGTCAGATATAGCCCGCAAGCGACATGAATTTCTTGAATTTCGCAAAATACGTGAAAAACAAGAGCGGGATGAAAAACGTCGCAAGCATAAAGAAGCGTTACAAAAAAAGAAGGCAGGTGCGACAGCGAATAAATCAAAAAAAGATGCCATACAAGCAGCAATGGATAGAGCAAAAGCAAAAAAAGAGGCGAGAGAAGCTGAGGCAAAGATTAAGGCAGATACTAATGCAAGTACAAAAAACATTAAAAATGAGTCGGAGTCATAGGCATTATGCAATTTAAAACGGATAAATCACCATTAGCAGGTGCTTCGAACGTTGCTAGTGTCATGCGTCAAGTGCTCTATGCCTTGGTTCCTGGTGCTGCCGTTATGACGTATTTTTATGGCTGGGGAGTCATCATCAATATCGTTTTTTCGATCATGATCGCGCTGACGTTTGAAGTCACATCATTGTGGCTAAGAAAGCGTCCGATTAAGGTCTTTCTTGCCGATTATAGTGCCATAGTAACCGCTTGCTTATTTGCTTTAACGCTCCCCCCGCTAGTACCGTGGTGGATCGTTGTTATTGGTTTGTTTTTTGCGATTGTGATTGCCAAGCATTTGTATGGCGGGTTGGGCTATAACCCCTTTAATCCCGCAATGGTTGGTTTTGCTGTTTTAATTGTTTCTTTTCCTTTAGAAATGGGACAGTGGATACGCCCCCAATTTAGTGATGGCAATTTGCCCAGTTTATTAGAATCACTCACCGTTGTGTTTAGTGGTTTAAGTGACGTTTTTAATACAGATCAATGGGATGCCATGACAATGGCGACTCCACTCGATGATGTGAAAACAGAGTTACGTTCAGGCGTTTATTTTTCCGAGATAATTCAAACGGGTGATTATGGTTTAGTTTCAGGCAAAGCATGGGAGTGGGTGAGTCTGGCCTTTTTATTAGGTGGCTTATGGCTACTCTATAAAAAAGTGATTAACTGGCGTATACCTGTTTCATTATTATCAGCACTAGCACTGATTGCTTTTATCGTTGAATGGATAGAGCCTGATATGCGCCAATCTTCTCTGTTCTATCTATTTAGTGGCGCAACCATGTTAGGAGCTTTTTTCATTGCAACAGACCCCGTATCGGCTTGTACGACACCGCGTGGTCAATTAATTTACGGCGCAAGTATCGGTTTCTTTATTTACATTATTCGTACTTGGGGTAGCTACCCTGATGCCATTGCATTTTCTGTGCTGATTATGAATATGTCCGTCCCGATGATTGATTATTTCACTCAGCCGCGTGTGTTTGGCGCAAAATCAGGAGAGAAGTAATGAAAAAACATGTGCTTGCAATGAGAAAGTCAGGTCTGCTATTAGCTTTTTTTGCTTTTGTCGGTGTGCTATTCGTTTCTATTTCACACGTACTCACTAAAGAGCAAATTGCTGAAAATCAACGCATGTTATTACAACAAAAATGGAATGAAGTGCTTGATGTTTCACGGTATGGCAATGACCTGAATGATGATTATCGCAGCATATCGGCAGAAGCCTTAGATTTACCCTATGATTCAACCGTCTACTTAGCGCGTAGCAAACAAGGGGAGCCAGTGGCTGCTATTTTTAGAGTTACTACTTTGCAGGGATATGGTGGCGGAATTACTTTGTTAGTAGGCGTAAATTATAAAGACAAACATCTAACAGGGGTACGCGTTGTAAAACATCAAGAAACACCTGGCTTAGGTGACAAAATTGAGGTGGCAAAAAGTGATTGGATTGTTGCTTTCAAAGGTAAGTTTCTAGCTGATCCAGAAATAGCGTCTTGGGCTGTTAAGCGTGATGGTGGCGAATTTGACCAGTTTACAGGCGCGACGATTACACCGCGTGCTGTTGTTGGCTTAGTCGAGCATGTTTTAATGTACGCACACAAAAATATGCAACAACTTTTTTCAGAACCCGCGAATCCGTCCCTTAAGAGTGAGGTTAAATCAGATGAGTGAAGAACAACGAGAAAAGTCTTCGAGAGTCGATTATCGACAGCTTTCAATGGATGGTTTATGGCACAATAATCCTGGGCTTGTACAGTTGTTAGGGCTTTGTCCTTTATTAGCTGTTACAGGAAATGTGGTCAACGGCATAGGTTTAGGGCTTGCCACTTTATTTACTCTCGTTATTTCAAATGCTTCTATATCGTTTAGTCGTCACTGGGTACGTAAAGAAATTCGTATCCCTTTTTATGTGCTTGTGATTGCATCGAATGTAACCGTTATTGATCTGTTAATGGCAGCATGGCTGCCACACTTACATATGGTATTGGGTATTTTTATCCCCTTAATTGTAACGAACTGCGCCATTATTGGTCGTGCAGAAGCCTTTGCATCCAGAAATGAAATAATCCCCGCTGTTGTTGATGGTTTAATGATGGGGCTTGGGTTTTTATTTGTTTTAGTTACCCTAGGCGCAATGCGCGAACTCATCGGTAATGGTACTTTATTTGCAAATGCTGCCGTTATGTTTGGAGAGGGCGCAAAGTTTTTAACGGTACAGGTGATTGACGATTACAAAGGATTTTTATTAGCCGTGTTACCGCCAGGCGCATTTATAGGTTTAGGCTTTTTGATCGCACTAAAAAATCTTGTTGATGGTTGGCTGGAAAAGAAAAATAAATCGTCTATTTCCGTCATACCTGTGGCAGTAGAGAGTAAGTAGCCTGAGCAATGAATAAAGACAAACGATTTGAAATTTTTAGACGCTGGCGCGAAGATAATCCGCACCCTAAAACGGAGCTAAATTACAGCTCTCCTTTTGAGCTATTAATTGCGGTTATCCTCTCGGCACAATCAACGGACAAGGGTGTGAATAAAGCAACCGATAAACTTTATCCTGTTGCGAATACGCCAGAAGCTATTTTTGCTTTAGGCGAAGAAGGTTTAAAGGAATATATCAAAACCATTGGTCTGTATAATGCCAAAGGTAAAAACATTATTAAAACCTGCCAGATATTAATCGAAGAGCATGACTCTCAAGTGCCTGATGATCGCGCCTCGCTTGAAGCTTTACATGGCGTGGGTAGAAAGACCGCGAATGTTGTTTTAAACACAGCATTTGGACAGCCGACGATGGCGGTTGATACGCATATTTTTCGTATTAGTAACAGAACAGGCATCGCAAAAGGTAAAAATGTATTAGAAGTAGAAAAAAAACTACTGCGGCATATTCCTAAAGAATTTATGGTGGACGCACATCACTGGCTTATTTTACATGGGCGGTATATCTGTGTCGCGCGTAAGCCAAAATGTGGTGCGTGTTTAATCTCTGATTTGTGCGACTTTAAAGAAAAAACGGAATAGGGCGGTAGTCTATGTTTGCTAATGATAGGGATTCGATGCGCAAGCTGTATTGTGATAGCTGGAAGAAATTTAATGCACAGCAATTATTATCGGAATTAGAGCAACAAATAGTAAGTGTGGTTAAACTGCACCCAGAGTATCATCAAATGCTAGAAGCGCCTGAGGTTTCAGTTCAAGCCGATTTTTTACCAGAACAAGGCGAGAGCAATCCTTTTTTGCACATGGGGATGCACTTAGGCTTGCATGAGCAAATATCAACAAATCGCCCTGCCGGTATTGCAACACTCTATCAAGCCCTAGTGGTCAAACATGGCGAACATGACGCTGAGCATAAAATGATGGAATGTTTGGGCGAAGCAATTTGGACAGCGCAACGCAATCAAACGGTTCCAGATGAGTCCGCTTATTTAGATTGTCTCCATAAAATATAATTTGAGATTTAAGTTGAATCCGTTTTTTAGCTATATTTTTTTGTATTAAGGTAATCCTATGTCTTCACTTAAATTACTAAATATTGTACTTGTTTTTTTATCACTAAGCGCTTGCTCTTCAACGGCAACTAAAGACTCGTCTGTCAGTGCTTCACAAGCAGGAAAAGCGGTTGTGCCAATGGGCAGTATCAGTAAAGTAGAGTTGGGTACAATTGTTCAGCTAAAGAAAGTCATA
>CAZQTJ010000044.1:7575-9748 GCA_964596035.1 uncultured Cocleimonas sp.
AAAGCATTGGGATGTCGCTTAAACGAAGCAGAGCTAGAGCAGTGGTCTCGTTCTTTTCGGGCATCTGGGCACGATATTGTAGCCGAGCCAAGTACAGCCGATGTGGTTGTACTAAATACTTGCGCGGTAACAACGGATGCAACGAAAAAATCGCGCAAACTAATGAATCGTTTACACCGCGAAAATCCACATTCAAAATTAGTAGTCAGCGGTTGTTATGCAACGCTTGATAGTGACAATGTGGCAGAGCGAATAGGGGTCGATTTAGTTATTCCGAATAAAGAAAAAGATAAGTTACCGCAACATGTAATGGATGCTTTTTCTGCAAATACCATGCCGTTAGTGGCAATGGAACCTGGAGAAAGCTCACTTTTTATCCGTGGTCGTCAGCGAGCTTTTATAAAAATTCAAGATGGCTGTCGTTACCGTTGTACTTTTTGCATCGTAACCGTTGCTAGAGGAGAGGAGCGTAGTCGTAGCCTTGCCGATATTATTGATGAGGTCAATGCCTTAGTGCAGGAAGGCATCCAAGAGATCGTCTTAACAGGGGTTCATGTTGGCGGTTATGGTAGTGATATAGACACTACGCTTTACGATTTGGTGAAAATTATTTTAGCTGAAACCGATATTCCTCGTATACGCTTTGCTTCGGTAGAGCCTTGGGATTTACCTGAGGACTTCTTTGCTTTATTTGAAAATTCACGTTTAATGCCGCATATGCACTTGCCTTTACAAAGTGGCGCAGACTCTGTGCTAAGACGTATGTCGCGTCGCTGTAAAACGGCTGAATTTACAGACTTGGTTGAACAGGCTCGGCGCGCTATACCGCACTTTAATGTGACCTCCGATATTATTGTTGGCTTCCCTGGAGAGACTGCTGATGAGTGGCAACAAACAATGGCGTATGTTGAATCAGTTGGTTTTGGTCACTTGCATATATTCTCCTATTCACCACGAGAAGGGACAAAAGCAGCGCGTTTAGCTAATCCTGTTGAGGTCGAAATCAAGAAGCAACGTAGCAGAGAATTACATGCACTAGCAGATAAAATGAAGCAGGAGATGTTAGCAAAACAAGCGGGCTTATTAGTTGATGTACTATGGGAACAGGAAAAGCAAGATGCAGAGGGTAATATGATCTACACAGGCTATGCGCCAAACTATCTAAAAGTTGAAAATCGCGCGACTCAAACCCATAATAAGCCTTATCATTCCTTAAAAAATACAATAAGCAAAACTAAAATTAATGGTTTTTCCAAGGATAGTTTAAATTTACAGGGCGTAATCATATGAAAAAATATTTAATTCTTCCGTTCTTTTTGCTGATGTTCTCTTTATTTAGTTGTAGCAATACGGCTGATTCTCCAGAAGCGGTCACCAAAGGTTTTTGGAAGGCGGTTATCATGAAAGATATGGAGAAAGCGAAGTCTTATGCAACGTGGGATACGGTTGAATATTTGAAATATCTCAACACTAATAAAACTCATCCCGAACGTTTTGAGTTGGGCGAGCAAATGATCGGCGAGAAAAGTGCAGAGATAGCAGTAATTTTGCACACGCAAGAAAAAGGGCAAAAAAGTGTACGTATACCAGGTAAAACCGTGTTAATAAAAACAGAACAAGGTTGGCGTGTCGATGTGAAAAAATCATTAGGTTCGGTGGTAAAACAAACGGTGAATAATGTTTTTGATCAGTTAAACAATATGTTGCAAGATGGCATTAACGAACTGGATAAATCCTTCTCTGATTCAATGGATGAACTGGGAAAAAATCTTGAAGAGGGCGCTAAAGAGCTGAAAAAAGAGCTGGATAAATCAATACCTAATCCATCCGAGATACAAAAATCACATGCTCAGGAAATATAAATCATTAGTATCATGGACGAAAAATACCAAGAACAAGTAAATGCTTTACGTGATATGACGGTAGAAGAGTATGAAGGCGTTATTGATCAGCTAATTAAAGCGTTAGAAACAGCGGGCTTATTTTCTCAGTATGAGAAAGTACTGTTAGAAATAGATGACTCTTTTGATGATGATTTTTCAAATCAATTGAATGAAATGAATGATGTGTTAGAAGGTATAAAGGCTACTCCAAGAAATTAAATATGCGTGGTAACACCGCCTTGGAATACGACAAATTAAGGAAACAATCTGAGCGGTTAGCATATTTCTTA
>CAZQTJ010000045.1:0-6227 GCA_964596035.1 uncultured Cocleimonas sp.
TTTATGAATTCGCTCAACAGGGAACGATTATTTTTATGTTTGCTTTCACCAAAAAAATTAATGATGAAAAATAAGTATAGGAGTCGATTTATTCTTTGTAAAACCAGATAAGCAATAAATTGATCTATATTTTTAAGAGCATAAGTTATCGATTATATATCTATGCTTAATTAGTGTGATTGAGAAGTGACGGGGCAATTAATGATGACGCGGATTGAAGCTCAGCGCCTAAGATAAAGTCAAATATCAATGGAATTTAACAAAATAAAAGAGTGACGTTAAAAGCTGACATAAATGGGATTTAGTGACACAAAGTGACACGATAAAGTAACAGAACTAAAAGTATAAATACTAAAAAACAATGGATTAAAACATAATTATAACAATAACTTAAAATATAATTTAAGTTATTGTCGAAGAGTTGGCATCATCATTGCAATATTATTAATAGCTGCAAGGTAAACAACAGAAATAATAATTTACCAGCAAGCCCCTGAGATTAAGAGCAACTTATTAATACCAAAAATAAAAACGTTGCCGATCTCACCAGAGACCCTTGCTTTCCCCGGCAATGGGTCTCTTTTTTTGTGTGAAATACTCTCTGCTAGGAAAAGTGTTAATCAACAACTGCTAAGGAGAGTATCCTCGAATCTTCTAAGGCGCTACTCAAATACGATAACGCCTTGCTTATTCTTTATGAGCTGTAACGATAGAGAATAAAGGTGCGCTTTAACTCGATAAGCGAACTGCTCCTTATAGTGGCTTTTGTTGTATCAATAGTCGCTTATCATCAATTTCTCTAATTTTTTGTGCTGTCTCAATCGAGATTACGCGGCATTTTCCTTTAAGAAAACTGAGTGCTAATTCCCCTTTAGCTAATTTTTCTAATTGATCAGCTGTGACATAGGCGTATTTTACAGTTGTACCGATAACAAAATTGTATCGCTCACTAGCATCATCAACATTTAATGTGTTCTCATTAATGATTTTGCTAATCTTAATATTACGTTCTTTTTTTAAACGGGCAGCGGTTTCTTTTGCTTGCTTTGCTTGTTGGCGTTCTTTATTTTCTGCCTTAGTGCGTTCGCGATAAAACTGCTCTAAATCAGAAAGCTCTTTTTTGGGCTTGTTTTTTGTTTGTTTTCTCTTTGAGGTTTTGTTGTTTGGCTTTTTAGCGGGGCTTCTTTTCGGTTTGGTCTCTGATTGTTTGACTTGCTCTTTGGTGACAAGTCCTGCTTTTAGTAGTTGATCGCGTAATGAGCTCATAATATATAACCAAGTGTCAACAGAACCTAGTACTCCATTAATATTGGTGTGATGAAGTGCTAGAGTGAAAATAAACCACTTTATCGGTTGTTAGTGATATAACCTAGACTAAAATTCATACCAATACCGTGTTTAGTGCTGATAGGATAATGACAAATTAAATATTATCAATCCTAAGTGATGATTAAAATAAACCAACAGGGCTTTTTTACTTTTTCTTCGAAGCATATCGGGTGCTTAAATTTATGTTAATTATTACCAAATTTAATGCTAAAGAAACCAACTATTTGTGTTCTTTGAGGTATAATGCCTCGTCAAAAATTTAGAGCGAATAAATAAGAATAATATTTTACGAATAAGAAAAAGCCTTGAGGACTCAGCTCAAGTCTAGATTCATCAACCATTACTTAACGCCATAAACTTAATGTCCTATAAAAATACAGTAAAAAATGAAAGAGATGAGTTGGGGTTGTTTCGCTCAAGGGCTTTAATTGCAGGTATTTTAATATTTTTGGCATTGTTGCTAGTCATTGTACGTCTTATTATTTTGCAAATTAATAAATATGAGTACTACACCAACTTATCTCGCGAAAACTACCAAAAACATATTCCTATTCCTCCTGTTAGGGGACAAATATATGATCGTAATGGGATTTTATTAGCCGATAATCATATTGAATACGTTTTAGAGGTGACGAAGGACAAAGTGCAAGATTTGGAGGATGAACTCATTCGTATTAATGAATTAATCCCCATGAGTCATCAAGAGATAAAGAAATTCAAACAAAAGCTACGCGTAAACTCTCGTTTTTTACCTGTTGTACTTCGCTCTAGTTTGACTGAAAAGGAAATCGCAACTTTTTCGGTGCATCGGTCTCGCTTTCCTGGTTTTGAAATAAATGTGCGCATGGAGCGTATTTACCCATTAGGTGAGACAGCAGGTCATCTTATTGGCTATGTGGGGCGTATCGATAAAAAAGATTTAAAAAAACTGGATAAAAAGGAATATAAAGGAACAAGCCATATCGGAAAGTCTGGTATTGAGGCGTTTTATGAAACACGCTTGCATGGAAAGTCTGGTTACAAAGTAGTTGAAGTTGATGCGCATGGTAAGCCACAAGTTGTATTGGATCAAAAATCCCCAATTGCAGGTGAAGATTTATTTTTAAGTATTGATCTCAAATTGCAACTTAAAGCAGAAGAGTTGCTTGAGGAGCGCGAGAGTAATGGCGCGGTGGTGGCTATTGATCCTCGCAATGGCGAAGTATTGGCAATGGCTTCAGTGCCGATGTACGATCCTAATCTGTTTGTGAATGGTATTTCTTATAAAAATTATAATGCTTTAAGAAACAATCCGAATCGACCGTTATATAATCGTGCTTTACAAGGTACTTATCCACCAGGCTCAACGATTAAACCAATGGCGGCATTAGCAGGCTTAGATGAAGGTACAGTAACGCGCTCTCGCTCGGTCTTTGGTCGTGGTTTTTTTCAAATTCCTGGGGTGAGACATCGCTATCGTTGTTGGAAGAAAAGAGGGCATGGTCATGTTAGCCTGAATCGTGCTATTTTCCAGTCTTGCGATGTCTATTTTTATGATCTTGCATACCGTATGGGAATCAAGCGTTTTTCTAAATCTTTAAAGCGTTTTGGTTTTGGCTCAAAAACAGGAATTGATTTACCTCATGAACGTTCTGGTATTATGCCTTCTGGGAAGTGGAAGAAAAAACGTTTTAATCAAAATTGGTATCCAGGTGATACAGTCAATATTGGTATTGGTCAGGGGTATTGGACGGTAACACCGTTACAGTTAGCGCATGCCGTTGGAACGATTGCAATGCATGGTGTGAGAATGCGCCCGCATGTATTGCGTGGCGTAAGAATTTCACGAAACTTACCTCAAAAATTAGTTGCGGCAGAGCAATTAAAAAGCATTGAAGTGAAGAATCCACGCTATTGGAATGATATTGTGAAGGCGATGGTGCATGTGGTGCATGGTCCTGGGGGTACGGCTGGGCGCTCTGGCGCAGGTGCTAAATACAGATTTGCAGGAAAAACGGGAACTGCTCAGGTTTTCAGTGTGGCACAAAATAAAAAGTATAATGCCTCTCGTTTATCAAAAAAATTACATGATCATTCTTTATTTGTTGCCTTTTCTCCTCCTGAAAACCCTGTCATTGCTATAGCCGTTATAGTAGAAAATGCAGGTGGTGGTAGTAAGGTAGCGGCTCCTCTAACACGTAAACTCTTGGATAGTTACTTTTTAAAACCAGAACCAAAAAAAGATAAAGATGACAAAAAGATAAAAGGGAAGAAAAACAAAAGCTCCAAAAAGAAAAAAAACCAAAACAAAAAATCAAAAAAAGCTAGAAAGCACAAAAAGATAAAGAAGCAAGGTAGACGTCATGGATAGATCAGTTGGTTTTTTTGGTAGTATATTTCGTCTTCTAGCACGTATAGATTTGATTATGTTAGTGACGTTATTAATTTTGTTAACGTTGGGTGGATTGACCTTATACAGTGCAAGCGGCGAAAACATGCACATGATGACGCGTCATGCGATTCATTTAGGCTTGGCTGCAGGCGTAATGTTGTTTGCGTCACAGTTACCCAGTAGTTTATTAAATAGAATGTCAGTTTGGATATACGCTATTGGCATTATTTTACTTATATTAGTCATTGTTCAAGGAACAATAGGAAAAGGAGCGCAACGCTGGTTAGAAGTTGGTAGTTTACGCTTTCAACCATCAGAAGTAATGAAGTTGGCAGTTCCAATGATGGTTGCTAGCTATTTTTCTCACAAAACACTACCGCCACGATTTAGAGATATTTTGGTCGCGCTAATATTAGTATTAATTCCCATGCTACTTATCGTTAAGCAACCTGATTTAGGGACCGCATTGCTAGTAGGAAGTGCAGGCTTTTTTGTTATCTATTTTGCAGGCATTGCTTGGAAGTGGATACTAACAGTGCTAGTTGCAGCGATTATTGCAGCTCCTTTATTGTTTTTCTATGGTATGCATGACTACCAAAGGCAGCGTGTTTTAACCTTGTTAGATCCTACATCGGATCGTTTAGGCAGTGGTTATCATATTATTCAATCAACGATTGCGATTGGTTCAGGTGGCGTCTATGGCAAAGGTTGGTTAAACGGAGACCAATCTCGGCTTGACTTTTTACCTGAGCGACATACCGATTTTATTTTTGCAGTATTTGGTGAAGAGTTTGGTTTATTCGGTAATATTCTTCTGCTTAGTATTTATATTTTCATTATTTGGCGGGGCTTGTACTTGGCAACTAAAGGGCAAGATACCTTTGCTCGTTTACTTGGCGGTAGTTTAAGCCTGACCTTTTTTGTCTATCTGTTTGTAAATACAGGCATGGTGAGCGGTATTTTACCAGTTGTGGGAGTCCCCTTGCCTTTAGTTAGTTACGGAGGGACTTCGATGATAACGCTAATGGCTGCGTTTGGCTTGTTGATGGGTATGAGAAAACGAAAGAAAGGCTATGCTTCGATGTAATACTTTTTTGGCTACCCCAAGAAAATTAAAACGGTAAAGAATTCATAATATACAGCCCCTATTCATATCTGCTTCATGTACTTATGAATAAAATGTATAGGAGGCTGTCTGAGAGCTAGAGTTGAAACTAAAATCACAGAAATGTTATAAGGTGGGTTTATCAAGAGAGGCGAATAGCAGGGCTATTTAACGATTTTGATAAACTCAGATTATGATATTGATGGGATTTGCAGTCAGCTTTTAGTTCTCAGGCAGCCTCCTAGACTCTGCTTAAATCATAGCTCCCTAAAAAGAGCGCGATCATTAAGCTTTTTTTGAAAAAGTTAAGCGGAGCATATTTTATCAGGGGAAAAATAATGAAATCTACAATTATAAAAAATACCAATGCTACCTTTAGAATATCACTGCTTAGTTTATCTATTATAGGCTCAACCATACTGCTCAGTGGATGTAGCGAGGTGAGTAGTTTGCTGAAGTCAAATGATGCTAAAGACTCAATGAAAAAAGATTCATCACTTATTATTCCTCCTTCGCTACGCCTACCAAGTGATAAGTCTACCGCCACTACAGCAACAACAGGACGTACTTCGCCAGTAAAAAAAGTTGCCAACGAAGTGGTGGATAATAAAGATTATTACGTTGTAGTAGGAACCTACCCTAATCAAAATCAGGCACTGGATACTTTTGTGCGCTTATCCTCTATTGGTTTGCCACACGCTACAATGGAGTCTCGCAAAACAAAATCAGGAAGGATGTTACACATGGTGCGTCTAGGTCCCTTTCACAAACAGTCTGAAATAGATCGAGTTAAAGATAAATTAGTGAGCGATGGAATGTCTCAATTCAAAGTGGTTATTAATTGATAGCCTTTTTTGTGAATAAGGCTACGATAAAAATAGTTAGATTATCATTGAATATCTAAGCTATAGTCATGTTTGATAAATTAATGGAAGGTATTACAATACAGGGTTTCTCGGACAAGCTCTTAGCGCCTGTTTTTTATTAAGGAAAGATATAAAAGATGATGTTCAATTTAGCAAAGATGACTAATATCACTGTATTAAAAATATTAGTGGGAATGTTTTTTTTCAGTGTTTTACTGATAAATCTACCGCTTGTAAATGCAGAAGAAAAGCCTATAGCACCTGTTTTAGATGCCCAAAGTTATTTGCTGGTCGATTATATTAGTGGTGTCGAGTTAGCGGTTAAAAATCCAAGCAAACGCATTGAGCCTGCTAGCATTACAAAATTAATGACAGCCTATGTGATTTATGAAGAGTTAGAAAAAGGTAATATTACGCTGGAAGACCGTGTCTTAATTAGTGAAAAAGCATGGAAAATGGAAGGCTCCCGCATGTTTGTTGAAGGTGGTAAAAAAGTACCGCTTGAACGTATGTTACATGGTTTGATTATTCAGTCGGGTAATGATGCGGCGGTTGC
>CAZQTJ010000045.1:6327-9716 GCA_964596035.1 uncultured Cocleimonas sp.
GAAAGCAACTCTGTATTAGCCGAAGCGCGCATATGGAAAGGTGTTAGCGATAAAGTGCCAACAGGTACTATTGATGGTTTATACGTTACTATTCAGAAAGGTCATTACGAAAAACTTCAAGGTATGATGGAATTATTTAAAAATATTGATGCCCCTATACAACGCGGTGACTTATTAGGTAAAGCCATTATTAAAGATGGTGATGATATTGTTGCAGAGCTTCCCTTAGTTGCCTTAGAGCCTGTTGAAGCGGGCGGAATATGGACAAGCGTGATGGATAGTATAAAGAAACTCTTTTCTAATTAAGTTCGGTAGCGTCTCAGATGAAAAAAATATTAGCTGAAGTTAAAGATGAAGAATCTTTAATAGATTTTCCCTGTGATTTTCCTCTAAAAGTAATGGGTAGTGCGATACCTGAATTTCATCATCGTATGGTGGAAATAGCATCAAAACACGACTCACATTTTAATGATGATGATACAAAACTTAAACATAGCAAAACAGGCAAATACACCAGTCTAACGCTTAATATTCACGCTGAGAATAAAGCGCAATTGGATGCTTTGTATCAGGAGTTGACAGACTGCGAATTGGTTCTTTGGGCATTATAGTTCACACCTAAGTGAAAATAATAAGCAAGCAATTAGGTTTTCAAGACTACTTACCCGTTTGGCAATCCATGCAGGACTATACCAAACATCGTGATGAAAATAGTCGCGATGAGCTATGGATTGTAGAACACCCACCCGTTTTCACTTTAGGTCGTAATGGCAAGCAAGCGCATATTCTTGATGCGGGTAATATCCCTGTTATTCCTATTGATCGTGGCGGACAAGTCACTTTTCATGGGCCAGGTCAGCTCGTTATTTATTTCTTGATTGACCTAAAGCGTCGTAAGTTAGGGGTGCGTCAATTAGTCACCTATATCGAAGATTCCATTGTGAAGTTTTTAGCGTCTCACCAGGTTGTTGCAAATAGTGATCCCAAAGCGCCAGGTGTTTATGTTAATAAGAAGAAAATAGCCGCATTAGGGTTACGTATTTCTAAAGGTTGTAGCACGCATGGTTTAAGTTTGAATGTTGATATGGATTTGTCGAACTTTAAACGTATTAACCCCTGTGGATACAAAGGCTTGGAAGTCACGCAATGCAAGAATGTGGGGGTTAATTTGAGTCTAGAGGAAGTGGCACAAGCATTAACGCATCAGCTTATTACTTTTTTCCCGCAGGCTGAGGGCGTGTAAACACCCATTGTTTGTCATTAGATTCTGACGGTGAGTATTCATAGCCCCCTTCGTTGAACTCTTTTAAATCTTCCGCGTTTTCAATGCGATTTCTAAGAATAAAGTCGGTCATCATACCACGCGCACGTTTTGCAAAAATAGCAATGACACGTGTTTTGCCAGCCTTGGTTTCTTTAAATGCGATATTTAATAAACGACCTGCTATTTTTTTAGGCTTTACCGCTTTGAAATATTCATTAGAGGCAAGATTGATTAATGTGGCTTCTTGCTGGGCTTCAAGGTCATTATTGAGACTATCAGTGATACGTTCATCCCAAAACTGATATAAATTACTACCGCGCGGATTATCAAGTTTGGTTTTCATCTCTAAACGATAAGCCTGTATCAAATCCATTGGGCGCAATGCACCGTATAAGCCTGACAGTATACGCAGATGGTCTTGTGCGTAGTTTAAGTCATCGTCATTGTATTTGTCTTTCTGAATACCACTATACACATCCCCCTTAAAAGCAAATAAAGCAGGTTTAGCGTTAGCGAGAGTAAAAGGTCGTTCAAAAGTATGAAAGCGTTCTACATTAAGGATGGCGATATTCTCACTGACCGTCATCATCTCACGAATATCAGATACATCGTATTTTAGTAGCTCATTAATGAGTATCTGTGAGTCATCTAATTGGCGAGGTTGAGAGTAAATATCACTCGGTACTTCAACCTCGAAATCTTGCCCTTTTGACGGTGATAAGGTGATTAGCATGAAAGTATCTCGTTTACTCTGCCATTAATGCTTCGTATTTGAGCATTAACTCATCTTCTGTTTCTTCGTTGTTTGGGTCTTTAGGGATGCAATCAACAGGGCAAACCTCTACGCACTGTGGTTCGTCATAATGCCCTACGCACTCAGTACAAAGGTCTTTATTGATTTCGTAAATTTCATCACCCATATAAATCGCTTCATTAGGGCATTCTGGTTCGCAGACATCGCAGTTAATGCATTCATCTGTAATGAGTAAAGACATAAGCGTCTCCTTTGTAAAATAAGTTTAAGCTAATATTAACAGTGTTGTGAAAAATAGCACATTAATCAATATCAAGTATGGGGAATATTATATCCACCTACTTAGTTGAATTTCTACTTTTGTGATTCTCGTAAAGCGTGATATACCATAGGATGGACATACTTTTCTATATCCCCTCCTAAACGTGCCACTTCTTTTACCAATGATGAAGAGATAAAAGCGTACTGTTCGGAGGGCATTAAGTAAACGGATTCAATATCAGGCGCTAAGTGCCGATTCATGCTCGCTAATTGAAACTCAAACTCGAAATCGGCGACAGCACGTAAGCCTCGTACCAAGACTTTAGCTTGTTGCTCGTGTGCAAAGTCAACCAGTAATGTATTAAAGCCCAGTACCTCAACTTTAGGATTATCTACTAACACCTGTCTCGCTAGGTCGATGCGCTTTTCTAAGCTAAACAAAGGGTTTTTACGTTTGTTTTCAGCAATGGCAACCACTACGCGGTCAAATATCTGCGTAGCACGCTCCACCAGATCAATATGACCATTTGTGATAGGGTCAAATGTACCAGGGTAGAGCGCAGTCACCATCGTCATTTTTCTAAGCTCATAATGCCATCCACTTCTACTTCTGCGCCTTTTGGTAACTCTGCTACGCCTACCGCTGCACGCGCAGGATAAGGTTGCTGAAAGAACTCAGTCATGACTTCATTAACGGTAGTGAAATTACTTAAATCCGTTAAAAAGACATTCACTTTAGCAAAGTCGTCCAAGCTACCACCTGCTGCCTCTGCGACAGCCGTTAAATTACGAAAAATCTGACGTACTTGTTCTGCTATATCGCCATCAATCAATTCCATCGTTTCTGCAACTAAGGGAATTTGTCCTGAAAGATAAACGGTATCGCCTATTTTTACTGCTTGTGAATAAGTGCCAATGGCTTGCGGTGCTTTGTCGGTCGAAATAATTTCTCTGCTCATGAAAAAAGGACTCATTTTAGAAGGTATGGAAGGGGTCTGGGCAATTAACTTAGGGACTGAGTGATAATAAATCAACCAATTGGATGATTTATTATGTCCACCTACTTAGGAACGAGCATGAAATAACTTCCCGATTCTAACTTGCTTTTTT